>JAYVLW010000938.1:0-23393 GCA_043759315.1 Myxococcales bacterium | reverse complement strand
GCGTACGCAAAGGTCGCCGAGGAGCGGTTCGAGTCGGCGCGGTTCGAGGAGTTCTGCGCGCAGCACCTCCCGCACCTCGACGAGGTCGCGTGGGAGTTCTTCGGCACCGAGGCCGCGAAGTCCGCGTTCCGCGCGAAGGTCACGGCGCTCTACCCCAAGCACGAGGTCGAGCAGTTCACCGAGCTGTTCTGGCGGCGCGTCCAGGCATGGCGGGCCCGCTGATGGGCGAGCGAGGTGACAAGGTCGTCGCGCGCTGGTGGAGCGAGCGCGTCGAGCGCGAGGTGACGCTCGTCAAGTGGGGGACCATCGGGCAGCCGATCCTGCTGTTCCCGACCGCCGGCGGCGACGCCGAGGAGATCGAGCGGTTCCAGCTGATCGACGCCCTGGCGCCGCTCCTGGATACGGGGCGGATCAAGGTCTACTCGTGCGACAGCGTCGCCGGAAAGGCGCTGGTCAGCCGCGAGGGGTCGGCGCGCCACCAGATGTGGCTGCAGAACCAGTTCCACTACTACGTGCGCCACGAGGTCGCCCCCGCGATCCGGGCCGACTGCAAGTCGGACCTCGACCTGTGGGCCGCCGGCGCCTCGATCGGGGCGTTCCACGCCGTCGCCGCGGTCTGTCGATTCCCCGACGTGTTCACCCGCGCGCTCGCGATGAGCGGGACATATGACCTGCGGCGGTTCTACGACGCCCAACCCCATGACTTCTCGGACGAGTTCTGGGTGTCGTCCCCGCTGCACTTCGTGCCGCAGCTCGCCGGGAGGCACCTCGACGTCCTGCGCTCCCGGTTCATCCTGATCGCGTCGGGGGAGGGCAAGGCGGAGGACATCGGGGAGTCCTGGAACCTGGCGAACGTGCTCGGCCGCCAGGGCATTCCGAACCGGGTCGACTCCTGGGGACGCGATTGGCATCACGACTGGGTGACATGGCGCCGCAAGTTGCCGCAGATTCTCGACGAGTGGACTAGATGACGACGCGCGAGCACAAAGATGTCGATGGGACGCTGGATGGCGAACGCCAGCGCGAATTCATGAGCGCGATCCTCGCGGACCTGCGCGCTCTCGAGCGCATGATCGCCGAGGGTCGCTTCGATCAAGGGGTGCGCCGGATCGGTGCCGAGCAGGAGATGTTCCTGATCGACGATCAGTGGCGCCCCACGCGCGGCGTGCTGAAGCTGATCGAGCGCCTGCGCGATCCGCACTACACGACGGAGCTCGGTCAGTTCCAGATCGAGGCGAACTGCGATGCGCAGGTGCTGACCGGCGACGGCATCGCCCGGATGCACGCGCAGCTCGATGATCTCGTCGATCGCGCGCGCGCGTGTGCCGGCGAGCTCGGCATGGGCGTGGTGCTGATGGGCATCCTGCCGACGATGCGCAAGAGCGACCTCGGCCTCGACAACATGGTGCCGAGCGCGCGCTACACGCACCTCAACAAGATCATCACCGCGCTCCGCGGCGGGAAGTTCCAGTTCTCGATCAAGGGCCTCGACGAGCTGATCGTCGACCATGACTCCGTGATGCTCGAGGCATGTAACTCGAGCTTCCAGGTCCACCTCCAGGTCACGCCCGCCGAGTTCGCGCGGTTCTACAACATCGCGCAGGTCGTCCTCGGGCCCGTGATGTCGATCTCGACGAACTCGCCGATCGTGTTCGGCCGCCGGCTGTGGGCGGAGACCCGGATCGCGCTGTTCCGCCAGGCGGTGGACAGCCGCAACAAGACCCACCACATCCGCGAGACCGAGGCGCGCGTCAGCTTCGGCACGCGCTGGGTGCGCCAGTCCGTGCTCGAGATCTTCCGCGAGGACATCGCCAGGTTCCGCACGCTGGTGGGCACGGATCTCGACGAGGATCCGATGAAGATGCTCGACCGTGGCGAGATCCCGCAGCTCAAGGCGCTGCGCCTGCACAACGGATCGATCTATCGCTGGAACCGCGCCTGCTTCGGCATCACCGAAGGCAAGCCGCACCTCCGGATCGAGAACCGCGTGATGCCGGCGGGGCCGAGCACGCTCGACGAGATGGCCAACGCGGCGTTCTGGGTCGGCCTGATGGTCGAGATCGGTGCACGCGAGGAGGACATCACGAAGCGGATCGACTTCGATCAGGCCGCCTCGAACTTCTACACGGCGGCGCGCGAGGGGATCGGGTCGCACTTCGTGTGGCTCGATCACGAGGAGATCTCGGCGCGCGAGCTCGTGCTCGAGCGCCTGCTGCCGCTGGCGCAGGCGGGCCTCCGCCGCCAGGGCATCGCCGAGGAAGACACCAAGCGCTATCTCGGCGTGATCGACGAGCGCGTCCGCACCGGGCGCACCGGCGCGCGCTGGCAGCTGTCGTCGTGGAACTCGCTGCGCGACCGTTCGACGCCCACCGAGCGCGCGACCGCCCTGGTCGCCGCCACCGCGCAGCGCCAGCTCACTCGCCGCCCGGTCTCCGACTGGGAGCGCGCGCGCCTCGACGAGGCGAACACGACCAAGGGCACCTACGCGCGCGTCGAGAACTACATGACGACGGACCTGTTCACCGTGCAGGCCGACGACGCGATCGAGATGGTGGCGAACCTCATGATCTGGGAGCGGATCCGCCACGTCGCCGTGGAGGACTCCGATCACCGCCTCGTCGGACTCGTGACCCAGCGCGCGGTCCTGCGCTTCGTGCTCGGCGGCGGATCGACGCTGCGCACGCCGGTGTCCACCATCATGAAGCTCGATGTCGCGACCGTCGGGCCCGAGACGCCGACGCTCGACGCGCTCCGGTTGATGCGGCGGCTGCAGGTCGCGTGTCTGCCCGTGGTCCAGGACGGCCGCCTGGTCGGCATCGTCGCGGATTCGGACTTCCTCGAGATCGCGGCGAAGCTCCTCGAGCACCAGCTCGCGACCGGGGAGGTGCTGGCCGACAAGGCGGAGAGCCTGCAGATCGAGCTGCCGATCGAGCCGACCGCGACGAAGACCGACAAGGTCTCGTCGTGAATCACTCCGCGTAGAGCGCGCTCTGGTGATTCTCGCGGCGCTGGGGTCGGCGCCCGTGTTGGGTGGCGGACGATCCGCTCGCGCCAGAACGAGCTGGGGTCGCCGGCGGCGAGATCCGAGGGCTGGCAGTGGCGCCCAGTGACAGCGCGGAACGGGCGAAGCGAATGGATGTAGGCTGCGTAGGTGACCCGCGCGCGCTCCGATGCCACCCAGGTTGCACTGGACCCAGGGCTCCTCGGCCCGCTGCTATCGTACGTCGACCGCGCCGTGCTCGCGAGCTGGCGGGCGCATGCATCTCCGCCGATCCACCTTGCCGCCGCGAACCACCGCTGATGCCGCAGCAGATTCTCCTCGTCGAAGACGATCGTGCGCTGCGCGAGGTCACGACGTTCCATCTCGAGAGCGCGGGGCATGCCGTCACCGCCGTCGGCGATGGCGAGCTTGCCCTCGCGGCGTGCGATTCGCAGCGCTTCGACGTCGTGGTCCTCGATCTCAACCTGCCGGGCCGTGACGGCGTGGAGATCTGCCGCGAGCTACGCGCGCGCTACAAGCCGAGTCCGGGCGTGGTTATGGTCACCGCGCGCGGGACCGATGCGGACATGGTGGTGGGTCTCGACGCCGGCGCCGACGACTACGTCGTGAAGCCGTTCGCACCTGCCGTGCTGCTCGCTCGCCTCGCGTCCCTCCTCCGCCGCCTGCGCGTCGCGACCGTCGATCCCCCGGAGGAACCGCTCCGCTGGAACGCGATCCAGGTCGACCGGCGGACCCGCCGCGCGCAGGTCAGCGGCCGCGCGCTGACGCTGACGCCCACAGAGTTCGCGCTGCTCGCCGAGCTGTGCCAGCAGCCCGGCGTGGTCCTGTCGCGCAAGCAGCTCCTGCAGGACGTGTTCGGCACGACGAACGACGGCTACGCGCGCAACGTCGACTGTCACATCACGCGGCTGCGGCGCAAGCTCGAGGTCGCGGGCCTCACCCCTGCCCCGATCCACGCGGTCACGGGCGCCGGCTACCGCCTGGGCGAGTCGTGACACCCGGCGCGAGCCTGTCGTTGCCGGCGAAGATCACGCTGCTCGCCCTCGGCGTGATGCTCGCCGTGGGATTCGCGGTGATCGCGATCATCGGTCGCGAGCATATCGATGGCGCGCGGTTTGCCTGGATCGCGGTGGTGCTCGCATTACCGCTGGTCGTGGTCTACGGGATCACGCGCTTCCTCGTAGCGCGCCTGACGGTGCCAGTCGTCGGTGCGTATCAGCGCCTCGCTGATGGCGACTTCTCGGCCGAGCTGCCGACGATGACCGCGGGCAAGGACTTCCTCGGCCTGCGTGTGGGCTTCCGTACCATGGCCGCCGCACTCGAACGCACGCTCACGGAGGTCAAGCAGGCCGACCAGGAGCGGCGCCGGCTCTTCGCGGATCTCGCGCACGAGCTCGCCACGCCGACCACGACATTGATCGGGATCGCCGCAGCGCTGCGCGCTCGAGACGGCGCGCACGATCGCCTGCTCGATCATCTCGAGCGCGAAAGCGCGCGGCTCGAACGGCTGATCGCCGATGTCCGCGAGCTCGCGATCATCGAAGATCCGGCGCTCGTGCTGCTCCGCGAGTCGTGCGATGTCGGCGCGCTCGCCGCGGCCGCGGCCGATCGGATCCGGGTCGCGTATCCCGAGATCGCCGAGGTCCGCTGTGAGGTGCCGGCGACCACAGCGACGGTTGACCCGATCCGAATCGATCAGGTACTGATGAACCTTCTCGGCAACGCCGCGCGTCACGCAGGCACCGGCTCGATCCTCGTGACCGTGCGCGCGAGCGGCGGCAACGTCATCCTGCGCGTCGAGGATGGTGGGCCGGGCGTGCCCGACGAGCAGCTTGCTCAGCTCGGTCGCCGGCTGCATCGCGTGGACGCCTCGCGCAGCCGCGACTCCGGTGGGCACGGGCTCGGGCTCTCGATCGTCCGCGCGATCGCTGTGCGCCACGGTGGCAGTGTGCGGTTCGAGCACGCGAGCCTCGGTGGCCTCGCGGCCGAGGTCCGGCTGCCGATCGCGCCTAGTTCGTGAGGTTGTAGTCGTAATCGCCGGTCACGCGGTCGTCCGCCGTGTGCCAGGTCCCGTCCGTGCCAGGCCCCGAGACGACCCGGTAGTCGGTGGTGCGGCCCGTCACATCGTACGTCGTGGTCGTGTAGGACGAGATCACGTCATCCGCCGTGTCCCATGCGCCGTCGCCGCCCGGCGCAGCGAACGTGGTCAGGCTCGTGTTCTGACCGTGCCCATTCCAGGTGAAGGTCGAGTGCGCGGATACGACGTCGTCGGCGGTCCGCCAGATCCCGTCGGCGCCGGCGCTGCTGAACTGGTACGCACCAGCCCACAGCCGCTGGCCGGCGAGGTCGAATCGCTGCGCGAACTGGATTACGTCGTCGGCGGTGAACCAGACAAGATCGACGCCGGGTCCGGAGTAGCTCGTGCGCGTGGCGATGGCGTGGTTCGAGTCATAAGTCGTCAGCGTGTAGCTGCTCACGACGTCGTCGGATGTCTCCGCGAGTCCATCGAGCCCGGCGTTTGCCTCCACGGTTCGCGTTGGATCTCCGGCCGCGTCGAAAGTGTTGGTCGTGAACGTCGAGACGCCATCGTCGGGCGTTCTCCACTGTCCATCGACGCCGCGCCCGAGCACCGTCTTCGATTGCCTGAGGTGATCGGCGGCATCCCAGGTGACCGTCGTGTACTGGTTGAGCAAGTCGTCGCTGGTTCCCCACACACCGTCTGCACCCGCCTGGAAGAAGTAGCTCGTTCCGCTGCTCCGGCCGTCGCCATCGTACTCGTAGCGCGACAGACCCTGCACCACGTCGTCCGCAGTGTCGAAGACGTTATCGGTGCCGGGACCAAGGAAACGTACCGCGTCCGCGGATCCCTGCGCGTACGTGTATTCGTAGTGCGTTGACGCGGCGTCATCGGCCGAGAGCCAGACCCCATCCGGACCGCTCGCGGTGTACTGCACGAGAGCGTACCCGGTGGCGTTCCACCGGTACCTGGTCCAGCCCGTGATCGCGTTGTTTGACGGATCGCGAGTCACGATCCGGGTGAGCCCGTTCACGATCGGCGCGAACTTGAATTGCTCGCCGCCGAATGTATTCCCGGCCACGTCCGTGACCGAGGTGCTGATCTTGACCCGATAGACCAGGCCGTGGCCGAGCGCGCGTATCGGGTGCAACCTGACGGTGCGGGCGGCCGCGTCGTACGTCACGTCGACGTCGAGCGGAGTCGGATACGTCGCCACGGTGAGCTCGAAGCTCTTCGGCGTCACCGTCGTAGGATCGAGCGGCTCGTCGAACGTCACGGTGATCGGCGCGTAGATCTCGACCATCGTGGCCCCTGCGACGGGCGCCGTCGAGACCACGCGCGGTGGCGTGGTGTCGGAGGCGATCGCATCGGTCCCGGCGTCGACGTCATGCTCGGTGGTGTGCGGTGAACCACCACAGGCGGCGACTACGACCAGGGCCCATCCATATGCATGTTGCTTCATCGGCGACTCCCTCACCACGAGCTGTGATAGCTGCTGCCCGCAAGCCCCTGGACCATCTCGCCGGCCCACTCTCCACGCGACTTGCCGTTCATGTCGGACCATGCGCCCCCGGCGGAGATCCGGTCACCGCCGCGCGACGGCACGGTCAGCCCGAGTTGATCGAGACTCGCCGCGAACTGCTTCGCCATCTGCACGCGCTGCCCTTGTGTCGCCTGCGCCCATTGACCGCGGAGCGACGAGTACACCTTCTGCCCGTTCGCGAAGATCAGCTGGACCTGCGGCGGGAACGTCGCGAAGTTCCCAACGATCGCGGCGCGGACCGCGGCGGATGACTCGGGCGTGACCAGCGACGCATCGCGACCCGCGGCGACCCACATGAAGTACAACATCTCGAGCGACGCATCGAGATCGGCCTGGCTCATCTGCTGGTGCAGCTCGGCCTTGCTCGCGTTCTCCGGTACCGGGCCCTTGATCGAGGTAACGGTGCTCGTCCGCTTCTGGATCGTGGCGTTCATCGTCACCGCCCACGGAATGCCCGCCTGTGCGCCCACCTCGAAGCGCTGCTCGAGAACCGTGCGGACCTCCGCGATCGCGCTCTGCTGCGCAGCGCCCGTCGCCTTGCGTATCTCGGCCAGGATCACCTGCCAGCCGGTTGCGAGCATCGTCTTGGTCTGCGCGTCGCCGCCCTTGTAGTACGCGACGAATACTTTGGTGGTGTCATCATACTCGGACTCGGAGAGCTCGATGCCGAAGGTGAGCCGCAGCACCTCCGCGAACGAGGCGATCGACTCGCGGGTCAGCGACGGCTTGCCGGCGGCTAGCACCTTCGTTCCGCCGTCGGGCTTGAAGTTCTTCTTCACGCGGACCGCGATCGCTTCGAGGTCCCCGCGATCGAGCCCGGCCCCGAGGGCGGGCGCGGTCGCGCTGCGCATGAACACGATCCGTTCCGTCTCATCGGGTTCTGTGGGGTCGGAGAGCACGCCGACCAGATGATCCCCCTCGATGGTCAGCACGAGCGCCAGCGCGACCGGCGTGCCACCGACGATCGCCTTGGCGTCGACCCATCCGCGCGCGACCACTCCGCTGACCTCGAGGCGCGTCGTGCCCAGGGTCATCGAGCCGGAGACTCGCGTCCCGGCCTGAGTGAGCTCGAGGGAGGCCTGGCCGTCCGAGCTGACCCCGGTGTACATGCCGCCGAAGCCATCGGCGTGCGCCACGCGGCCAAGACACAGGGTTACGAGCGCGATCAAGAGTTGTCGGGACATGGACACCTGGGAAAGTAGGTAGCAACGACCGCTGAGGGCCGCTGTTGCGATGTTGTTGTGATGTGCGGCCGGCCGCCCTGGCTCAGGCATCGTCGGGATGCTTGCCGGGTTTCGTCGTCGGCGTGCCATCGACCTGCTCGATCCCGGAGCCTGGTCCGGGCCCCGTCCCAGGTCCTAGGTTCGTGGTGCTGCCATCGCCGGGCCCGGGATCGATGCGTCCAGCCTGGCGCTGACCCTGGCTCGCGACAGCGGCCTCCAGGAGGTTCGCGTGGAGCCGCGGACCCTTGGTCGAGGTCTCGTTCGGGATCGAGTATTGACGCTGCTGGTTCGCGATCACCGTGGCCATCGGCGGAAGCTCGTCCTTCGAGGGAGCGGCCTCGCTCGTCGGGTCCGGCATCCCGCGCGTGCCGCGGCCCGTGAAGACTGGGCTGGGCTTGAATTTAGCTTCGTGGTCAGTGAGCGGCCGCGTGATTTGAGCCCAGATCCGCCCCGGCGACAGGTTCTCCCAGGTCAGCGGATACTCGCGGGTGTTCTCGTGCGGCGTCCGGTCGGGCTCGGCTCTCGGATGCTCGTTGCCGGTGTGGTTGACCGCAACCGAGTCCTTGAGCCGGTCGGCCGCCTTCTGCTCGTCCTCGGTCAATGGTCCGAGCGGCGCCTCCGATTCGGACGGCGCCGGCTCGTCCGACTGATTGCCCTGCTTCGTCGTGGACTGCATGTAGTCGCCAGCAACCGGTAGCTTGCCGGCGGCACCGATGAGACTTGTCTGGTCGCGTTGACCAGGGGCCGTGCCACCGCCGGTGGGGTGTGGGTTGATCAGCCCAGCGAGGAATTGCGAGCGATCGAAGTCACCTGGGTGTGCGAGCTCGCCGGCACCCGGGTTGGTCTGCGCCACGGGCATCGTACCGACCGGGTTCGCTCTCGGCGGGGTTTCGCCCAGTGGCACCGAAACGCTCCGAAGACCACCCGGTGGTGCAGACGCGTAGCCCGGACCGATGTCCTGCATGGCGCGCTGGACGAACGCGTTGCCGTACATCTTCTGCGCTTCGGCGATCACCCGTGCACGTAACCCCGGAGACAGCGCGCGGAGCAGGTCGTGCAGCTTGGCGGGATCACCGGCGCACTCAGCGGCGAGGCGATGCGCGATCTCGCTGCCGGTCTCGTGATGGGATGCACCAACGGACTTGGCGTCCTGATGCCGCTGCTTGTCGTGCGGATCTCTGAGCATGACCACCTACGTAGCCACGACCCGCATGGCTCCCCTGTTGCGATGTTGTTGTGATCTCGGACAGGCCCGAACGCTCCAGCCTTCCGGACGCGTCTCGGACAGGCAAAGACCTGACCGAGAATCAACCCCGGTCAGGGAGGCCCAGGGAGGCCGCGCCGATCTACCGCTGGAACCGCGCGTGCTTCGAGATCACCGAGGGCTAGCCGCAACTCCGGATCGAGAACCGCATGATGCCGGCGGGGCCGAGCACGCTCGACGAGATGGCCAACGCGGCGTTCTCGATCGGCGGCCATCAGCCGAAGGCGCCGGACGCGAGGCGATCTGCAGCCGTGCGGGCTATCGCACGTGGGGCACGCAGCAACGCGCAGCGCGCGCAGGTCGATCAACTCGCGTACAGCGTGATCTCGTTCGCCACGAGGTCCGCGAGCTTGCACGCCGTGCCCCAGTCCGGGTGCCGCAGCATGATGAAGCCGTCGGAGACGAGCGTGTGCTTCCAGTTCCGGCGCTGGGCACCGACCGGCAGCAGCCGCTGCTCGACGACGTGCTCGCCGTAGTCGCGCAGGAACTCGTGCAGGCCCGTGATCCGCGAGATCCGCCCCTGGCCCTTGGCGCGCTTGAAGATGATCGCGACGTTGTACTTGCGCCGCGTCGGTGCCTCGAACGAGTTCCAGCACACCGCGCGGGCCCACTCGCGGAACAGGTCGATGTCGCACGTGTAGTTCATCTGATCGACGAGGTGCGCACCTCCGGGTCGACAGCCGATCTCGCCGAACACGACTTCGCCGCTCGGCTTTCTGAACCACTCCATGTGCGTGAAGCCGTCGCCCATGCCGAGCGCACCGAGGACCTTGTCACCGAGCGCGATGCCGGCCGCGAGCGCGGGCTGCGCCAGATCGCGCACCGTCACGATCACGGGGCTGATCCACTCGTTGGTGCGCGCGATCAGCGGCTTCGGCAAGTAGTGTGCGACGTTCGCGAACGCCGGCTTGCCGTTGATGCACACCGTGTCGTAGGTCAGCTCGTCGCCTTCGATGAACTCCTCGAGGCTCGCCTCCTCGACGTGGTGCATGCGGGCGAGCGCGTCCGCCAGCTCCTTGTCGCTGCGGACCTCGTAGGTGTCGGCGCTGCCGGCGCCCGAGATCGGCTTGAGCACGAGCGGGTAGCCCATCATCGCCGCGCCCTCGCGTGCATCCGTCGCGGTCCGGACGCGCACGGCGCGGGGGACACGGAGGCCCGCGGCGGCCACGCGATCCTTCATCAGCTGCTTGTCGCGGAAGCCGTTGACCGCATCGACCGACATGCCCGGCACGCCGAACCGCTCGCGTAGCCGGGCGGCGGTCATCACCATGACCTCCCAGTTCGCCTGCACCCGATCGACCGTGCGGCCGCGCATCCAGGCGTGGACTCGCTGGACGACGTCGTCCTCGTCGAGAAGGCGCGGGACCTGGAGGTAGTCCGAGAGGTGCTGCTTCAGCGAGGCCGGGAGCGAGCCGACCGGCTGATCGCCGACGCCGTACACCGTGGCGCCGACCTCCGCGAGGCCGCGCGTGTACTGCTGCATCTCCGGTGGGTAGCTCGGGGCAAGAAAGACAACGTTCACCGAGCGGCTCCGTGGGTCATGTTACAACGCGCGGCATGCGGAACGTGATCTTCGCGGCGCCGTTCCCACTCGAGACGACGATGCGGTTCGCGCGCGCGGCCGCTCGGCTTCCCGGGGTCCGGCTGCTCGGCCTCGTCCAGGAGGCCCCCAAGGGGGACGACGCACGCATCTTCGCGGACCTCGTGCAGGTGGAGGACGCGCTCGACACCTCCCAGCTCCGCCAGGCCGCGGAGGTCCTGATCGGGCGCCACGGGCGGATCCACAGGATCCTCGGCATCCTCGAACCGCTGCAGGTCCAGCTCGCGGAGGTCCGGCAGGCGCTCGGCGTGCCCGGCACCGATCCGGCGACCGCCGATCTGTTCCGCGACAAAGCGCGCATGAAGGACGAGCTGCGCCGCCACGGGCTGCCGTGCGCGCGGCACCGGCTGATCCGGTCATGGGCAGACGCGGAGGCGTTCGTCGCGGAGGTCGGGCTCCCGCTCGTGCTCAAGCCACCGGCGGGCATGGGGTGCAAGTCGACGTGGCGGATCAGCTCGCTCGACGAGCTCCGCGCGGCGCTGCGCGCGCTCCACGCGGGGCCGGACCACCCGGCGCTCGCCGAGGAGTTCCTGCGCGGCCGCGAGCACAGCTTCGAGACGATCACGATCGGCGGCGAGGTCGTGTTCCAGTCGTGCTCGCGCTACTACCCCACGCCGCTCGAGGTGATGGAGACGCCGTGGATCCAGTGGGTGATCGTGCTGCCGCGCGACATCGACGGTCCCGACTACGCGGATGCCCGGGAGCTCGGGGTTCGCGCGGTCAAGGCGCTTGGCCTGGAGACCGGCTTCACGAACATGGAGTGGTTCCGCCGAGACGACGGATCTCTGGCGATCGGCGAGATCGCCGCGCGGCCACCGGGTGCGCACATCGTCCTCGCGAACAGCTACGCGCACGATGCCGACATGTACCAGGCGTGGGCCCGCGCCACCGTCGATGACGCGTTCGATGGACCGTTCGAGCGCAAGTACGCCGTCGGCGTGGCGTTCCTCCGCGGCATCGGCCATGGCCGCGTCGTTCGGGTCTCGGGCGTCGAGGAAGCGAGCGCGAGGATCGGGCGCCACGTCGTCGATTCACGGCTGCCGTCGCACGGGACGATGCGGTCCGACAGCTACGAGGGCGACGGCTACGTGATCGTGCGCGATCGGGATGTCGAGGTGGTCAAGGCAGCGATGACCGTCGCCATCGAGACGATCCGGATCGAATACGGCTAAGCACGGCGCGCCGGGCATCCGGTCGAACACGGCTCGGGCTCTGTGTTTCGGTGGACGCATATCGCCGCCCAAGGTCAACAGGACGCCGCCCGTAAGTTCGTGTTGTTCGGCGGTCTACCGCTCGGCACAACGAGTGCACTGGCTGGTTGTCGAGGAGACCATCCACATGAATCAACACGAACAGTTTGCAGACATCACCTCTGAGCTCGCTCACGTCACCGGCGGAGGAACACTTGGGACGCTCTGGAAGGGCGCGAAGGCGGCCTATACGGCGGTGCGTCCCGTGATCAAAGAAGGTGCCGATCTCGTCAAGGAGCTCGGGGTCATCGGCGCAGGCGGATACGCGATCAAGAAGGGCTACGACTACGTGACCGGCAAGGACGCGGCACCCGCGCAGCCGTCGACGCCATCCAAACCCTGACGTCGCGCGCTCGAACACGATCGCCAACGGAGAGCACCTATGAAAGATCATCTGAGCGAACAACTGTCGTCCACCGAGCTGGCGCTCGTCACCGGTGGCGGGTGGAAGGGCAAGGCTGTCTCGTGGGGCTGGGAAGCCCTGAAGTGGACCGGGATCCCGACCGTGATCGGTGGTGGCGCCGCATGGGTAGAACGGAAGATCCGAGGCCCACAACCGCCTCCACAGCCGGCGCCCGAAGCGCCCAAGCCGGGCACCTAGCCGCACACCCATCCACCTTCACGATCACACGCACGACGAACCAGGAGCATTCACATGGCCTCTGCACTGAGTACCCAGGCTGCGAACGACAGCTTCCACACGATCTCCTTCGACCAGCTCGACAACGTCAGCGGCGGCGGCTGGGCCGGAACCGCCGCGAAGTTCATCGGGAAGAAGGTGCTCGGCCCAGTCGCGGCCGCCTATTCAGCCTACGAGGGTGTGAAGGGCTACCTGAATGCTCGCGACCAGGGCAAAGGCGTCGGTGAATCGCTTCTGCAGGGCGCCAAGGACTTCGTGTTCTGAGCCCCGGCTCGACAACGGCAAGTCGTCGACAGCTCATCGTCACGAGGACGTCGAACCCGAACGCTAGGCTTTGCGTCCGCGCTCCTCGAACTGCGCGGCGACACGCTCGAGCAGGTCGGCGATCCGGTCGAGCTGGCGGACCTTGGCCATCTCGAGCGCGAGCGCGAACTCGTCCTTCACGACCGGCGTCCGGTTGATCTCGAAGCTCGCGCCGTCGGCCGTCGCTTGCGTGACCAGCATCTTGAACCGAGTCGGGGTCTCGAGCCTGTCTCGCTCGGTCTGTCCCTCGGTGGACGACCCGATGCCTGAGATCACGAGCTCCACGTCGGCAGATGATTCGTTGTCGATCACGGTGCTGCGGAGCATAACGCGGCGCGGACCCACGCCCACGACAAGCTGCCCCGAACGCACTCAGGGCGGGTACGGGCCGCGATACATGGTGACGCGCTCGGCGACGGTCCACAGCGACTTCCCGGTCGCCGTGGCGAACGCGGTGATGGAGCCGCCGGCAACGACGATCGTGTTGCCGAGCGGCATCCAGCTGTAGGGGAAGCCGGTGAGCTTCGGGTGCGTCACGGCGCCGGTCTCGAGATCGAACATCGCGAGGTTCGCGTTCGAGGGATCGCCACAGATCACGAAGCGGTGATCGATCGAGATCGACGCCTGGTAGCGGCGCACATCACCCTCGGTGAGATCGATCGGTGTCGTGGTCGTGGCCGCCGCGGGTACGAGCGTGAGCCTCACTCCGGTGGAGCTCTGGGTGTACTCGATGCGCGCGGTCTTGCCGCTCGGCGTCGCGATCTCCGTGGTCGCGTCGACGAGGACCTTGAAGCTCGGGATGACCGGCTTGGCAACCTTCGCGGTGCACGCCGTCAGATCGAGCGCCCACGTCGTGTCCGTCCGCGTGCGCGCCCGGGCCTCCATCTCGGGGCTCGGCGCGGCGCCGCCCGAGTAGAACGTCGAGCGCGACCAGGCGAGGTACAGCGCCGAGCCATCATCGAAGCCCCAGGCACTCTGGTTGATGCCCAGCCCATCGATGAAGGGGGCCGCGGGACCCTTGATCCCACTGCAGGGCTTGGCCAGGGCGCCGGTCTTGGCGTCGAGGATGATGACCGCGCCACCAGGGCCGAGTGCCACGAGCTTGTCGCCACGCAGGACGATCGGCTTCACCGCGGCGGTCGAGCGCCAGCGCTGCTTGCCGGTGCCGAGATCGACCGCGACGAGCCTCGGCCGTCGAGCCTGATCCTCCGTCATCACGAAGCCGAGCCTCCTCGCTGGGCTCACGATCGTGTGAGCGCCGAACCCCACCGAATCGGGCGCGGGCGCGGCCATCGCGGCTCCGGACAGCAGCGCCACGACGATCAACGTGCGAGACATGAACGCATCCTAGCGGACGTACGGCTGCGAGTATCAACGCACCACCGCCGACGCCGGTCTGCGTCCTGACGCGCACGGCGCGGCGGACGCGGAGGCCGGCGGCCGGCGAGACGATCGATCGCTGACGTGGGCAGGCTGCGCGCACGCACGGTTAGCGCAGCGCACCGAGCGCGAAGGTCCGAGCGTACCCGCGCGACACGTTCTCGATCCGCACCGAGATCGTGCCGTCGGGCGCGTAGGTGTACGTCTCGGCGATCTCGTTGGCCATCAGCCCGGGACGACGCTCGCTCGGCACCGAGGCGAGCTCCGCGCGGTCGGCGAGCGCCGGGTCGTACGGGAAATACACGTCTGCCCACGGCACGAGGTCCTGGATCGGCTGTCCTTCGGGGTCGAGCGCGCCGCACTCGAGAAAGCGCAAGTGGCCGATCGTGTGGGTCGGTCGATAGCGTCGGCGGACGACAGTCGGGGCATCGGTGTTCTTGCCGATCAACGAATCGAAGATCTTGTCGCTACCGCCGTCGCCTTCTCGCCAGACGCCGAAGTGACGGGTGACGGCTTCCTTGACGATCACGTGCGCGTCGGGATCGGCGGCGATCGCGAGCCCGATCGCCGTGGCCGCGAAGGGCTGCGGCGCGAGCTGGAGCTTCTTCGCGAACCGCGCCCGCAACGCGCGGGCGACCGCCGGGAAGGCCGCACCGCCCCCGACGAGGTAGAGGCCACCGAGCTCGCGGCTGTCGTCGGGCTCGAGACCGCGCGAGCGGAGCCGGTCGAACAGCAACTCGACCTGCACCAGCGTCCGATCGATCAGCGGTTGCGCGCGCGCGTAGAGGTCGGCGACATCGACGGCGATCGGCGCTTCGCCCTCGATGCCGAGATCGAGGAGGAGCTTGCGCGTCGTCGGACGGAGGGTCTCCTTGGCCTCGCGCGCTCGTTCGAGCGTCGCCGCCGTCGGCGCGACGCCCGCGGCGTCGAGGATCAGCTGGTCGAAGTCGTCACCGCCCACGCGCGCGAGCCCCTCGGACGCGATCAGATCGAAGCGCCGGCCTTCGAGAGAGACGGCCGACGTATCGAACGTCCCTCCGCCGAGATCGTAGACGACCACGTAGCGCTTCGGGCTCTTCTTGCCGAGCTCGAGGTGCCGCTGCGCGAAGTCCACGGCGGCCGCGGTGGGCTCGTTGAGCATGCCGATCGGCGCGAACCCCGCGCGTCGAAATGCCTCGAGGGTGACCCAGCGCTGGCGCGAGGCCGCACTCGCGGGCACCGCCACCATCGCCTCGAGCGGCTCGTCCTCGTCGATCTCGAGGTTCGAGTGCTCCACGAGCTGCGCCCGCAGGCCCGCGAGAAATCCGGTCGCCAGCTCGAGCGCCGAGAGCCCTGGCAAGCCGGGGACCGAGGCATCCGGGGCGAGATCACCGATCACCCGCTTGACCGATCGGATCGAGTGCTCCGCGCTTCCGTCCGAGACCGCGCGCGCCGCCTCCCAGCCGACGAGCAGCTGTCCGTGGCGGAGCGCCGCGAGACCCGGTACGTGCTCGCGGAACTCGCCGCCTTGGTCGAAGGCCACGAGCGGGTGTCGTCCGTCCTGCACGAAGGCGACCACCGTTCGAGTCGTGCCGAAATCGATCCCCAGCCTCATGCGCGGCAGCATGCCACGTCGGAGACGCTCACGTCGTCGCCGAGGGTGGGTCCGGCGGTGGCGTGCTCCGACCGCGGAGGTCGCGAAGCTGCGCGGGTCGACCGAGGTGTGCCCCGGCGTTCCACCGGCCGAGTCGCTGCGCCGGATAGATGCCGCGATGCCCGGTGAACAGATAGGCGAGGACGCAGACGAGGACGACGTGCGGGAACATCTCACCGCCGAGGAGCTCGATCGCCATGATCGACAGCGCGAGCGGAGTGTTCGATGCGGCGGCGAACACGGCGGCCATTCCCACCCCGGCGCCGAGGTCCATCGGAATGCCGAGCGCGCGCGCGAGCACGCTGCCGAGCGCGGCGCCGATGAAGAACAACGGGGTGACCTCGCCACCCAGAAAGCCGGCGCCGAGGGTCACCGCGGTGAACAGCAGCTTGAGCGCGAACGCGTAGGCGGGGAGGTTCGGATCCGAGAACGAACGCACGATCATCGGGATGCCGAGCCCGAGGTAATCGCTGGTGCCCACGAGCTGCCACAGCCCGACGACCGCGAGCCCACCGACCAGCATGCGGAGGGGCAGCCGGCGCAGGCGCTTCTCGCCGTGATGCTTGAGCCAGTGGGTCAGCTCGATGAACACCATCGTCGTCACGGCGATCGCCGCCGCGAACACGACCCACTTCCCGATCAGGAGCGGCGTGAGCTCGGCGTGCGCGACGACGGGGTAGTGCGTGTGCGCGATCCCCCAGGCGCGCGTGGTCATGTCGCCGACGAGTGCGGCGACCAGCGCCGGGACCAGGGCGTCGTACTCGATCCTGCCGAGCACGACGAACTCGAGGCCGAAGATCGCGCCCGCGATCGGCGTCCCGAACACCGAGCCGAACCCCGCGGCGACACCGGCGGCGAGGAGCTGCCGGCGCACGGCCGGCGCTAGCTTGAAGCGATGAGCCACGGCATCGGTGAGGCTCGCCCCCATCTGCACCGCCGTCCCTTCGCGACCCGCGCTTCCGCCGAACAGGTGGGTGAGCACCGTCCCGATCAACACCATCGGGGCCATGCGCGCCGGAAGCTCCGGGCCGTCGTCGTGGATCGTGTCGATCACGAGGTTGTTCCCGGCGATGATCGAGGCCCCATAGCGCTCGTACACCCATCCGATCGCGAGCCCCGCCGCGGGCAGCGTGAACACGATCCACGCGTGTGACTCGCGAACCCCGGTCGCCTGATCGAGGAGGTAGAGGAACAGCGCCGAGGCGCTCCCGCAGATGCCGCCGACGACCACGCCTCCACCGATCCAGTGCAGCAGCGTGGTCAGCTGCTGTCGTATCGAATCGGTCTCGTGCTTCACGTGGGCTCTTCGGAAGGTGCGTCAGAGGAGGTGCGCGACGAGGACGATGGTCGTGAACCGCGCGATCCGTCCCGCGACGTCGATCGCGATGAACGTGCGGAACCGGATGTCGATCACGCCCGCGAGGAGCGCCACGAGGACTTGAGGTGGGATCCCGATCGTCGCGCCCAGGGTGATCAACAGCAGCTCGCTCTTCTGCCAGCGCAGGCCGAGCTCGCGCGCCTTCGCGATCCGGGCCTCGAGCTTCGGGCGCCGCTTCGCGCCGACCTTCGCGAGCCCGCGCGCCGACTGAAACACCAGCGCGTGCGTCACGGACTGACCGAGCGCGACCACCACCGCGAGCAGGATCAGCTTCGGCCAGCCGTAGGGAGATGCGGCGCCGAGCGCGATCAACGCGGCTTCGCTGTTGGCCAGCGGAAACACGCCCGACAGGATCGCGAACAGGAACAACGCGACGTAGATCCCGCCGAAACCGTCGAGCGTATCGAGGACCGATTGCATCGCGATGCTCAGACGAGGACGACGATCTCGCGCAGGATCAGCTGGCAGAGGTGGCGGCGCGCCTCGCGCCCGGGGAGCCCGCAGGTGTCGAGGAGCTCGCGGGCGGAGAGAGTGCCGTCGATGCGCGTGAGCAGAAACGCGGCGCGCTGGTCGATCGCGATCCCGACGAGTTGCTCGAGGTGCTGCGACATCGCCGCCATCCGCGATTGATCGCCGATGAACGCGGTGAACACCGCGTGGAACAGCGAGTCGTTGGAAGCGAGGAGCGCGTCGACGCCGTCCTCGGGGCGAGCCGCGGAGAGCGCGAGCTCGAGGGCGAGCACGGCCGTCTCGAGATCACCGCGTGCCTGGGAGCGCATCGCACGCCCGACCAGCTGGGCGATCGCGGAGGCCGGCAGGTCGCGGGCGTCGGTCGTGCCGGGCGCGATGCTGTCGAGGAGGGCGCTGCACTTTGCGGCGATGCGGTCGATCGGGACCCGGGCCTCGAGCGAGAGCTCGCCGGGGGCCGCGGTGCGCCGGGCCTCCGCCATCGCCACCGGTGCCGTGCCGAGCCGTTCGCGCTTCCGGGTCTGCGCGTCGTCGATGACCGGCGGGGGCGGGGAGACGCTGCGGCCGAGCAGCGCGACCACGTGCGCGACGAGCGCCTCGTCGGAGAGGTCGAGATCATGCGCGGCGATCATGCGATCGAGATCGACGAGCAACGTGCCGGCCGCGGGGTAGCGATCGGCGGGCCGGGTCGCCAGCAGCCGCACCACGATCTGCTCGAGATCGGCGGGGTACTCGGGCACGAAGCGGGATGGGAGCGGGAACTCGCCTCGCACGATCGCCTCGAGGGTCTCGTACTCGCTCGTGCGGTCGAACGGACGCGTGTTGGTGGTGAGCTCGTAGAGCACGACGCCGAGGGAGAACAGGTCCGAGCGCCCGTCGAGCGTGCGTGCGCGGCATTGCTCGGGAGACATGTACGGGATCTTGCCCTTGAGCTGGCCACTCGCCGTGCGGGTCACCGCGCCGAGCTCGACGCGTGCGATCCCGAAATCGACGAGCTTGATCGCACCGTCGAAGCTCACCAGGATATTGCTGGGCGAGATGTCGCGGTGAACGATGTTGAGCTTCGCGTGTGGTCCCCGCGGGTCCTGGACGTACGCGAGCGCGCTCGTGATCCCGTACATGATCGAGATCGCGATCGCGAGGGGCATCGGGCGTGCGCGCGTGGCCGCCGCGTGGAGTAGCGCACGGACGTCGTGTCCGTGGACGTACTCCATGGCGAAGTAGCACGCGTCGTCGTCGATCACGGCCTCGAACACCTCGGCGATGTTCGGGTGGTGCAAGGTCGAGGCGAGCCGCGCCTCGGCGATGAACATCTCGATGAACCGGGGCTCGTGGGCGAACGACGGCAGCAGCCGCTTGATCGCGACGCGCGCGTCGGGCGGGCCGTTCCGGACCCGGCCGAGGTGGACCTCGGCCATACCTCCGGCGCCGATCCTACGGACGATCTCGTAGCGCCCCACGGTGGAGCCGGGTGTGAAGTCGATGGTCGACACGCGACGCCGAGCGCTCACGGTACCACGACACCGTCAGGCGCCGCAGTTCACCGGGCTGCCGACGGCAGCGTGCAGATGTTGACGCGCGCGACCTGTCACTCGGGGGCTTGGGGGCTGGCAGGCTCGAGCAGGGCCTTCGCGCGGCTGGCGACGACCGCCGCGGTGATCTCGTCATCACTCCGCACCACGACGTCCACCGTGCCGCCGGTCTCGGTGACGGTCACGTTGACGTTGGCGAGCATGGCCGGATCGTAGGCCATGTACTTCGGATCGTATCCGATGGTCGCGGCGCGCGCACGGTGGCAGCGCAGCGCCTGGCGCATCCAGTTGGCGTCGAGACCGCGGACCGCCTTGAAGTGGATGCGCGCGCCCTTGGTCTTGCCGTTCTCGACGTAGGGCTCGACGGCGGCCACGTCCTCGTGGTGGAGGAACGGGGTGTGCGTAAACTCGCCGGTCGGTAGGATCTGGCACAGCTGGGTCTCGGCTTCGAGAAGATTGCGAGCGACCGCCCGGTCGACGCGCGCCTCGCGGTGGAGCCGATCCGCCTCGGCCGCGTGGAAGCTCGCCGCCTCCCGCTCGACGCTCCAGCAAGGCACCCACGAGCTGATCCGCTGTCCCCCCGAGGTCGACTGATCCGCCACCGTGCTGACGACCGGGTGTCCACACGCAATTCCGGTCGTGCCGACCCGGGCACGGGCCTCGGCGGCCTCGCGATCGTGGACCGCCGCATCCTGCTCGTGGCGGTTCGCCTCGGCCATCCGCTCGCTGTAGCTCTTGGGCGCGGCGGGCTCCACGGGCGCCGGACTGCTCGCACACCCGGAGATCATGACGATGGGAAGCACCGAGAGGAAGATCCGCATGCTCGATCTCGTTGCATGCGGGATACCAGGTCCGTTGGGCGTCACGGACGGGGCCGGAAGGCGTCGCCCGCGAACTCGGCCTTCACCGCGACGTCGGGCTTGATGCGCGGCGATGTGCTGCGGAGATCGAAGCGGACCTTGCGCATCCCCTCGTCGGAGTGGCGGTAGACATACGCCACCTTTGCCGTGACGGGGCGTGCGACACCATCGATCGTGAGCTTCGCGGGGGTCCCGACGGCGAGGCGTGCCGCATAGGCGTCGGGGACGTCCACGAACGCCCACACATAGGCCGGATCGGTGATCGTGAACAGCTCGAGGCCCCGGGACGGCTCGACGAGCTGCGCGGCCTCACCGGCCTCGGCGACCACGGTCCCCGGCACGCGGGTGATCAGCGGCAACGCGGCCTGCGGCGTGAGCGTCTTCTCGATGCGCGACAGGGTCGGCTGCAGCATGCCCCAGCGGAGCAGGCGCCAGCGCTCCGCGTCGAGCGCCTCGGGACCGTGGTAGTCGCGCACCTGACTCACGACGGAGGCGGTCGTCAGGAGGACATCGAGGCTGTAGATGACGCCGAGGGTCTCGCCCGGGCGAACGGTGCGGCCCAGCGACGTCGTGCGCGTCTTCTTCAGCCAGCCATGAACGGGCACGCCGACATGAGAGGTCCGCGTCTCGTCGAAGCTCGTGGTGCCGGTGGTGATCAGCGGAGAGCGATCATCGACGACGGCGGTCTTGGTGGTCGGCTCCGCACGTGTGGTCAGGACCGCGCCAGGTGATGGCTGCGCGATGGGCTGGTCCGGTTTGGTCGGGGCCGCGTGGCGCGGGTGCGTGGTCCAGACCACGGCGGTCGTGGTCGCGAGGACCAAGAGCGCGATGATCCCGGCGTGCTGACCTGGGTGCTTCTTGAGCGGGGTGATCATGGCTGACCTCGAGTGACGCTTACACCCGAGTGCTTCAAGCCGTGTGCCGGGTTCAGTCCCCGGCGACCGGCTCCAGCGGCTCGGCGTCCTCCGCCGAGGTCGCAAATCCTGCACTCCGGGTGTTCGACCGCGCAAGCCCGGCGGTCCCGGCCGGAACCGTGATCGGGCAGCGGAGGCGTGTCACGATGGGTGCGTGATGATTCCCCGACGACCGAGAGTTCGCCGGACGGGCCTGGTGCTCGGCCTGGTCCTGCTGGGCGCTGGCCTGCACCCCACCAAGAGTCGCGCCGAGGCCCCGGCCGAGATCTCGGCGGCCGATGCCGCCAAGCTGCTCGCCTTCTTCGACAAGCTCATCCCCGCGATGCTCGCGTCGAAGGATGACTGCGCGAAGATGGCGACCGCCGTCGACGGCGCGGTGACCGCGAACGTCGCGATGCTGCGGAGCGTGATGAAGCAGATGGCGGGCGGCAAGGTGTTGCCCAAGGACGCCGAGGCGAAGCTCACCGCGCGGATGGAGAAGGACGCGAAGGCCCTGGACAAGTGCGCGGCGGATCCCGCGGTGGGGAATGCGATGAAGCGGATCGGCGATCCCGATCTACCTGCGGCTCCACCGGCGGCCGTGCTCGCCGAGATCAAGCCGCCGGTCGCCGCGGATCTCGAGGCGTACACGAAGGGGATCGGAGGCAAGGGCGAGCTCGTCGCCACGATCAAGACCTCGGTCGGCACGGTTCGCTGTCAACTGTTCGCCGACAAGGCGCCGATGACGGTCGCGAACTTCGTCGGCCTCGCCACCGGCAAGAAGCCCTGGCTGGATCCCAAGACGAACACGGTGCAGAAGAACAAGCCGTACTACGACGGCACGATCTTCCATCGCGTGATCCCGGACTTCATGATCCAGGGCGGCGACCCGACGGGGACGGGCACGAGCGGTCCGGGCTACCAGTTCGGGGACGAGACGTCGCGCGACGTGAAGATGGCGCCGGGTGTGCTCGCGATGGCGAACGCGGGCCCCGGCACGAACGGCAGCCAGTTCTTCATCACCGAGGGCACGCCGTCGTATCTCGACGGGAAGCACACCATCTTCGGAGCGTGCAAACCGCTCGACGTCGTGGGTAAGATCGCGCGCGTGAAGCGCGATAGCAGCGACCGTCCCGCGACCGCGATCAAGATGAAGGTCACGATCAGCCGCGGCGTACCGTAGCCGGTCGATCGCAGGTGTGCGGGCCGAGCGCCTGCGCACGGTCGGGCCGATCGACGCCCGCGAGGTCCGTTGATCGGACGAAACCGACGTCACGTTCGCTGTCGTGCGCTAGCTTGAGCGCGAGCGCAGCAGAGTGAAGTCGTGATCAGGTGGAACCCTCTCGGCGTCGCGTTCGTGGCGCTGATCGGTTGCGGCGAGCGGCGAACGGTCGAGCCCACGGGATCTTCGCCCGCGTTCCACGAGGTGCGGCTGGACACTGCCGATGGGCTCTCGGGGCTGGCGAGCGATCCGAGTGGCGCGTTGTGGACCGTCGCCGAGCGAGCAGACACGGTCTACAAGATCAACCTCGACGGGTCCGAGCACCCGACGACCGAGGCGTTCCGTGTCGGGGGAGTGCCCGGCGGTATCGACCTCGAGGGCATCGCCGTCCTCGACGGCGATCGCTTCGCGTTCGGGACGGAGGGGAAGGTTCCTGGGATCGCCACGGTGTTGCTGGGGCACCGCGACGGCGATCACATCACCGTGGATGCGACGATCGAGCTCCCCGAGCGAACCCTGGGCATCACGCTGCCCAGGAACGAGGGAGCAGAGGGGATCTGTAGCGTCGGTGACTCCTTGATCGTCGGGCTCGAGGCGATCGGGACCACCGAGGGCAAGCGGTGGGCTCCGATCGTGTTCATCGAGCACGGCAAGATCACTCACGTGAGCCATCTGTTCCTCACGTCTGACACCGGCAAGCTGTCGGCGCTCGAGTGCGCGATGGAAGGGACGTCGCTGAAGGGATGGGCCATCGAGCGGAACTTCGGGGTGACCCGGCTCCTCGGCTTCGAGTTGCGGCCGGAGCGGAAGACGATCCGACCCACGGTGCTGATGGATCTGACGGTCGTGTTGCACGGCCGCCTCAACCTCGAGGGGCTGGCGAGGCTTCGCGACGGTCGCTTCGTCGCGGTTGTCGACAACCAGTGGAAAGGGATCGTTGGCCCGAACGAGCTCTTGGTATTCGACCGATTCGTGGTGCACTAGTCCCCATGATCACCATCGCGATCACCAACGCACAGGACGTCGTCGAGAAGCAGAAGGGCTGGTTCATCGCGAACGTGGTGGGCGCGTTCGTCGATCTCGAAGCGCGGGTCGAGGACATCGTCATCGAGAAGCTCCGCGAGGCGCTCCGCACCGAAGGCGTGGAGGCGGTGATCGAGCGACGGACCTGAGCCTGGCGTCAGGC
>JAYVLW010000937.1:0-5560 GCA_043759315.1 Myxococcales bacterium | reverse complement strand
GTCCACGCACTCGAGGGCGCATCGCGCACGGCCGCGTCGCCCTGCGCCGGCACCGTCTCGACGGGGAGCGCCGCGTGCTCGCGGTCGCGCTTGCCCTTGCAGGCAGCGAGCGCGACGATCGCGAGCAGCGCGCGTCGCACCGTCCTACTGCTCCTCGGGCTTCTTTCCCTGGCGCTTCTTCGCCTGAGCCTCGCGAAACCGGTCGGCCCAGCCTTCGACGTTGACCTGCTTGACGCGCGTGATCGCGAGCGAGCCGCGCGGCACGTCCTTGGTCACGGTCGTGCCTGCCCCGACGTAGGCATCGCGACCGACCGTCACCGGCGCGACCAGCTGCGAGTCGGAGCCGACGAAGGCGCCGGCCTCGATCGTCGTCTGGAACTTGCCGACGCCGTCGTAGTTGCACGTGATCACACCGGCGCCGATGTTCGCCTTCTGCCCGACCGAGGCGTCGCCGAGGTAGGCGAGGTGGTTCGCCTTCGCGCCGGCCATCATGTGGGTCTTCTTCGTCTCCACGAAGTTGCCGAGGTGAACCTCCTCGTCGATCCGCGAGCCCGGGCGGCAGTGGGTGAACGGGCCCATCTGGACCCGCGCGCCGACGGTGGTCTCGGTCAGCACCGAGTACGGCTTGATGTTGGTCTCGGCCGCGACCGTGACATCGGTGATCACGCAGCCGAGATCGATCCGGACACCGTCGCCGATCGTGGTCTTGCCGCGCAGCGCGACGTTCGCGGCGATCCACACGTCCTTCCCGAGTGGACCGACATCGGCGTCGATGAACGTGCTCGCCGGGTCGACCATCGTGACCCCGGCGCGCATCCATGCCTCGTTGATCCGGCGTCGGGCCTCGGCCTCGACCGCCGCGAGATCGACGCGGTCGTTGATCCCGGCGACCTCGGTGAACGGCGCGTCGATCGAGGTGGCGCCACCGCGCGTGGCGGCATGCGCCACCAGATCCGTCAGGTACAGCTCGCCTTTCGCGTTGTCGGCGCGCAGTGCGCCGAGGTCCTTGCGCAGGTGACCCAGCGTGATCGCGTAGAACCCGGCGTTGGTGTCGGCGATCTGCTTCTGCGCGTCGGTCGCATCTGCGTGCTCGACGATCTTCTCGAGCTTTCCAGCCGCGTCGCGCACCAGCCGGCCATACGGCATCGGCCGCGGCGGCACGGTCGACAGCAGCGCCATGCCCGCCGGCGATTCGGCACACGCCTTCGTGAGCTCGGCGATCCGCTCGCTCGCGATCAGCGGCGCATCGCCCGTGAGGATGACGACGATGCGGTCATCGGGCTCGTTCGCGATCGCGGGGAGCGCGCACTGCACGGCGTGACCGGTGCCGCGCTGCTCGGTCTGGAGGGCGACGTCGATGACACCCGCACCGAAGCTCGCATCGAGCGCGGTCTTCACCTGCTCGTGCTTGTGACCGAGGATCGCGACCACCCGCGCGGCCCCCGCGGTGCGCGCCGATGTCACGACCCAGTGAAGCAGCGGACGACCTGCAACTCTGTGTAACACCTTGGGAGTGTCACTCTTCATCCGCGTACCCATACCCGCCGCCATGATGAGGACGAGAGGCTGCTGACGACTCATGTGGGCGGAACCTAGCACGTGCTCCCCGGTGGGAGTTCCGGCACAATGGTGAGGTGAGAGTGGGATTCCTCGTCGGGCTCGTTGTTGCCGCCGGATGCGGCGCCGAGCTGAACGAGCCGGATGCCAAGGACAACCTTCTCGTCGACGCCCGTCCGGCGATCGATGCGGCGGTGGCGCCGCCGGTCGACGCCCGTCCGTGCATGGGTGGTAGCGCGGCGATGCAGGAGCCGGGTGGGCAGTGCTTCGTGCTGATCCCCGGGCCGAAGACGCGCGCCGACGCCGAGCTCGATTGCGTCGCGCTCGGCGGTCACCTCGCCACAGTCAAGACCGCCGCGTCGAATGCGATCGTCGCGTCGCTCGTGTCCGCGACGCCTTCGGCGTTCCTCGGCGGGACCGACGTCGTGACCGAGGGCGCGTACGTGTGGCCGGATGGTACGCCGGCGACGTACACGAACTGGCGCGTCGGCGAGCCGAACAACGGCAACATGGGCGGCTACGAAGAGGACTGCATCGTCATCCAGGGCTTGCTCGCGGGCGTGTGGGACGATCGGCCCTGCGCGCCACCACCGATCGGCAGTGGATCGTACGCGTTCGTCTGCTCGTACTGAGATCATGCTCCCGATCGCGTTCGCGCATCAGAGCGCCGTCAAGTACCTCGACCTCGTCATCGACGGCGAGACGATCGCCGCGCGGATGACCGTGGCGCCGAGCGATCTTGCGGAGCCGCTCGGTCTCGCACCAGACGCGCAGCCGACCGTGATCGCGGCCGCCACTCCTGCCGCAGCACGCTACACCCGGGACTGGGTGGCGGTCGGCGCCTGTACACCGAGCGCCGCGCACGCCGCACCCGACCTCGACGCTCGGTTCGTGGCGGTGACCTGGACCCTCACGTGCCCGTCCCTCGGAGCCGAGCTGGACCTCGATCTCTCGGCCTTCTTCACCGCGGATTCGCGTCACGAGGCGATCGTCCGCGTCGACGGGCGCGACCCCATCGTCGTCCGTTCGTCCACACCGAGATGGTCGATCCCCGTCGGAGATCAGAAGTTCCCCTGGGGCTGGTGGGTGGTGATCCCCGGGGCGGTCCTCGGGCTGGGCGGCGTCCTGCTCCTGCGACGCCGTGCGACGTAGGTGACCTCGACATGTAGGCCGGTCTGCCCTGCACAGCCGCCGACGCGATCCTCTTCACAGCGCACCCGCCATGGGTCGATACTGGCTGGACATTGGCTGTTTCCGACATGGAACATCCGGTCTCGGAGGAGGCCGGCAAACCGATCGTCATCTGTGCCGATGACGACGTCACCAACTTGAATGCGCTCGGCCGTGTGCTACGCGCGCGGTGCACCGTGCTGCTCGCGGCGAGCGGCCTCGAAGCTCTCGAGCTGGTCCAGGCGAACCCCGATGTCGCGTGCGTGCTCGCCGACCTCCGCATGCCGGGTCTCGGCGGTCCCGAGCTTCTCGCACGCGTTGCCCAGATCCGTCCGCACTGCCGGCGCGCCGTGGTCACGGGCTTCCCCGAGTCCGACGATCTGATCGCGGCGATCAACGCCGGCCACCTGCACTACGTGATCACGAAGCCGTGGAAGCTGCAGGACCTGTTGCAGGTCGTGGATCAGCTGCTCCACACCTATCGGCTCGAGCGCGACAACAACCGCCTGCTCAACGAGCTCCGCCTCGCGAACCACAGTCTGCGCGAGCACGAGACGCAGCTCGAAGCGCAGCTCGAGTCTCGCGGCCACGAGATCAACGCGGCCACCGAGCAGCTCGCGCAGATGTCGAACCAGCTCGACGCGCTCACGCTGCGCGACCCGCTCACGGGGCTGTACTCGCATCGCGCCTTCCAGGAGCGTCTGCGCGAGGAGGTCGCGCGCGCGCTCCGCTACGGCCAGCCGATGTCGCTCCTGGTCTGCGATGTCGATGGCTTCGCGAACGTCAACTACGACCTCGGGTATCAGGCCGGCGACGAGATCCTGCGCAAGCTCGCGGTCGTGCTCGCGGAGGATGACTCGCCGGATCGCGTGCGCACGTCCGATGTGGTCGCCAGGTACTCCGGCGAGGAGTTCGTGCTGTTGCTGCCCGAGACCGCGAAGGCCGGCGCGCTGACCAAAGCCGCTCGGTTGCGCGACGCGGTCGGCGCGACGGAGATGCCGGGGGGGCGCAAGCTGTCGATGTCGATCGGCGTGGCCTCGCTCCCCGATGACGCCGCGGATCCCGAAGGTCTGCTCACCGCCGCGGAGTCCGCGCTGCGCGGTGCAAAGCGCGGAGGACCGGGCAGCGTGCAGTTCTTCTCGGGCGAGACGCCGAACCTCGGGCGCACGACCACGGCGACGTTCAAGCCCGTCGAGATCGATCGCTTCCGCTCGTACCAGGAGCGGATGAACGAGGTCACCGGGATCCTGCTACGCGAACGCGCGCTGTCGTGCTTGAAGGTCGATCTGTCCAGGCTCCACAAGGTGGAGCTCGATCTGGGCGTGCAGCACCACAGCGAGATCTACGACCACGCGGCCGCCGTGCTCGATCGCTTGCGCGGTGCGGTGCTCGATCCGAGTGACCTGATCTGCCGGTCGGGCGATGGCGATGGCTACATGGTCATCCTCGGTCCGCGCCACGGCGAGCGGGTGGATCTCGAGTCGCTCGCACAGAGCGTGGAGCGCGCCGTCGAGGAAGCGCTCGCACCGATGGTCAAGGACGTGCTGCGCGAGCAGCCGCGGATCACCGTGGGTTCGGCCCGCGTCCTCGGCAACTCGCTGATCCGGCCCGAGCGGCTGATGGCGCGCCTGGTCGCGGAGGCCGCCGACAACACGCGCAACCTGCGCGAGCGCAAGGCCCATCGCGATCGCTCGACGCTCCAGGACATCATCCTGGGTGAAGGCCTGTCGACGGTGTATCAGCCGATCGTCGACCTCGGCACCGGTGACATCTTCGCGTACGAGGCGCTGACCCGCGGTCCGCGCGGCTCGGCGCTCGAGTCGCCGGCGACGCTGTTCGCGATCGCCGATGAGGTCGATCTGACGGTCGAGCTCGATCGTGCGTGCTTCCGCGGCGCGCTGCGCAACGCGAAGACCCTCGAGCCCGTCCACCGGCTGTTCGTCAATCTCCTGCCGATGTCGTTCTACGACGCGGCGTTCATCGAGGTCGAGGTCGGAAACCTGTTGTCCGCCGCCGGCCTGACGCCGGCGAATATCGTCTTCGAGATCACCGAGCGCCTCGCCATCGAGAACTTCACGTCGTTCAAGCGCGCACTCGCCGCGTACACCGCGATGGGCTTCGGCGTCGCGATCGACGACGTCGGCACGCGGCACTCGAACCTCGAGACGGTGATGTCGCTGCGGCCGCACTTCATCAAGATCTCCGACGTGCTGGTCCGCGGGATCGCGCGGTCCACGGTGAAGCGCGAGATGCTGCGGTCCCTGCGCCATATCGCCGAGACCATCGACGCCGTGATGGTCGCCGAGGGCATCGAACACGTCGAGGACGTCGTCGCGCTCCGCGAGCTCGGGCTGCGCTACGGGCAGGGCTACTACATGGCACGCCCGGCTCCGCCGTTCGTCACGCTCAAGGACGAGGTCCGCGCCGAGCTGCGCGCGATCTCGCCGAGCCAGGCACCGCAGCCGCAGATCAACACCTCGAACAACGACGAGGATGACGACGAGGAGGAGCGCGATCACTCGATCCCGCCCGCCGCGCACGCGAAGCCACCGCCGCACAATCGTGGCCAGGTGTTTGGCACCGGCTCGCAGCGGTCCATCCCGCGCAACGCGTTCGGGCGGCCCGAGGACGAGATCACCTCCGACTTCCAGATCCCCGCGGACGGCGCTCCCGCCGAGCGCCCGCGCCCACGCGCCTCCGAGCCACCCACCGAGCGCGAGGGCAACGCAAGCCCCTGGCAGCCCTTGACCGATGACGAGGCCACGGGAGAAGCGTTGCTGGAGAGCCTGAAGAAGCCCGGTGAAAATACTCCTGACGGAGAGCGCGGTCCGGG
>JAYVLW010000936.1:0-5894 GCA_043759315.1 Myxococcales bacterium | reverse complement strand
AATGACTTCGATTTCGCCTTCGACTCCGCGCCCGAGCCTGAGTACCTCGATTTGGCCGAGGTCGCGCCTCTTGAAGGAGTGCGCGGCGGCTACGAGGGTGCGCCGACGACCTTCCCACGGGGAAAGCTGGTTGACGCGATCCTGTGGTTGGTTGCCGCAAAGAGCGCACTTTACGGTCGCGAACGTCGAGCGCGAGTTCATCTTCTGCTCTACATCACCGGCTTCCGCTTCCTCGTCAGCGATGGCGTCGTCGGCTTGCTCAAGGCGTCGCTGCGTCGCGAACATTCCAGCTTCGCAGCGGATGCGGGCGGAGCCGGTCACCAACTTTGATCCTCGGAGCTGGAAGTACGACCCGGAGAGGCAGGGGTTCTTCCAAGCGCTCCCGAAGGAGAGTCCGGCGCACGGTCTGACGGCAGTTGGTGAAGATGGCCGCGCTGTGGTAGTCACTTTGTCGTACCTGAAGGCACCGCGCAGCTGACCATCTGCATCTTATGAAAGCGGTCACGGCACAACCAAACGTCAGACCGAGCAGAGGATATGAACTTCACCCAGATAGAGACTCAGTTCCTCTCGCACTTCGGCCGGGGTGACCACCCCGTGCTCGCCGCGCTCCGGCAACAGCTTGCGGGAGCCGACGTAGCCGACCGTGTGTTGACGAGAGCGGGCGTCCGCGTGACCCTCGCAGTCCCCGCCGCAACCCCACGCATGCCGCTCGACTTCGCGGAATTCGGCGATGTCGGATTTTCGCATCCAGCGGCGCCCACTGGCGGTGCCGCTCTTCTCTCTGTCCGTGAAGGATACGCTCACGCGCTCGACATCTCGTGCTACGTCGAGGATTGGCCGAGGGACCAGGCGGCATTCAACGTGCACTACCTGCGCCGCGAGGGCGTGCCGCCGGATACGGACGGCGGGGTGGTGCCATCCGCCGAGCGCGACATGGTCTGGTTCGTCGACGAGTTGGAATAGCGCGGACGGCGTTCAGCTCCCCGCAATCCAGCGCGCCACCACAGGCACCAACGCCTCCCGGAACTCCCCCACCGACCCGTAGCGATCCTCCCTCACACCGTGCGTCGCGCGCGCGAGGACGTCGGCGAGATCGCGTTGCGCCTGACTCGCGCCCGCGCCGCGAAGCCGCTCGGTGAGCACCGCGTCGGCGCGCGCGAAGAACGGACCGCGCAGCTCCACGGAGCCGGTGAGCATCTCGAGCGCCACGATGCCGAGGGCATGCACGTCGGTGCTCTCGTCCACGGGCTCACCGGCGAACTGCTCCGGTGACATGTACGCCAGCGTCCCGACGGTCGTGCCCGTGCGCGTGAGCTTGTTGCCGTCGGCGAAGTCGAGGTCGCGCGCCACCGCGAGACCGAAGTCGAGGATCTTGGCGCGCCGCGCGCCAGTCGGGACGTCGATCAGGAAGATGTTCTCGGGTTTGAGGTCCCGGTGGATCACCTGCTGCGCATGCGCCGCCGCGACGCCGTCGAGGATGTCCGCCAGCAGGCGCGCGGCGTCGGCCGGCTGCAGCGGCCCGCCCCGCTGGAGCGCCTGCCGCAGCGACTGTCCCTCGAGGTACTCGAGCACGAGGTACGCGCCGCCCTCGAACTCCCCGAGATCGAAGACCCCCACCACGTTGGGATGCACGATCCGCGCCGAGGCGCGCGCCTCGCGCGCGAAACGCTGGCGGACGATCGCGTCGTCGAACTGCGTGTCGAGGATCGCCTTCACGGCCACGGTGCGATCGAGCCGCAGATCGGTGGCCTGATAGACCGCACCCATCCCACCGCGGCCGACGAGCCGATGCAGCAGGTACTTGCCGTCGAGACGCCGCGCGGTGGGAAGCGACGGCACGAGAGAGCGCCCGTCGGCGGTACAGCTCGTGGCATCGCCATCGTAGCACCGACCGCACTCCGGGCACTCCAGCACGATGGCGACACTGCCACCGTCGAGTCGTGCGGTGAGCTGGCGACGCGCACCCTGCTCGCGCGCGAGCGCCTGCCGCAGCTGGAGATTCTCCCAGACCACGCCGGTCTGCGTCGCCGCGGTGTCGAGCAGGTGCCGGTCCTTCCCCGTGTATGGCTCCTCGCTGCGTTTCGCACCCAGCAGGAGAACGCCCAGCAGTCCCTCGTTGGGGCCGCGGATGGGGACGATAAGGTCGATGCCGAGCGCCGAGAGTGCGCGCTGCGCGTCAGCGGCGAGGTGCGGCAGGCGTCGCGGCTCGACGACCGCGTCGGCGTGGCGCAGCTCCTCGAGTGGGATGCCGAGGGACTCCGGCGTCACCGGGCCCGCGGTACCATCGGACGAATACACGACCTGCATCTCGCTCCCGCGGTCGCGTGCGACGGCGATGATCCGTTCGGGGTGCAGCGCGTCCTGCAACTGAGTGCTCAACAGGCGCGCGAGTGACGGGATGTCGGAGACGGTCGCGATCGACTCGGCGAGCGCGACGAAGATCCGATCGCGTTGATACGCCTCGCGGAAGAATCGGCGATCGATCCGCTCCATCCAGCTCGCGCGATAGCGCAACGCGAGCGCGGCGGCGAAGAACAGGAGCAGATTGGTGCGTCCCACCGCCCCGAGGAAGAGCTCGGCGACGGTGGCGGCGGGATTCGCGGCGACCTTGATCACCAGGAGCGCGATCGGCACGACGATCGCCACGCGGAGCACGTTCTTCGCCAGCAGGTAACGGACGCCGGCGCGGAGCACCACGCGGAAGCCGAGGGCGCGATGCGTGACGACCGCGTACCCGACGCTCAGCGGGCTGATGATGATCAGGACATTGATGATGTGCACGGTGCGCGCGAGCTGACCGGGTCCGCCGTCGAGCGCGCTGAAGAAGAGCATCGGCGTGACCACGACGAGCGGCAGGAGGCTCACGGCGATCCCGAGACTCATCCAGCGGAGACGGCGCTTGAGGTCTCCCGAGGGAAGCAGACGGTAGTTGCGCCACGCCACGCCCGCGTTCGCGAGGCTCGCGAAGGCGGCGAACGGGAAGATCAGCGGATTCACGATCGAATCGTGGACGAGCGAGAACGGGTAGTGCGCGGCGGCGATCGCCGCCGCGCGCTCGGGACCGAGTGCGCGGAGCGCGGCGCCGTACACCGACGGGATCCAGAGCAGGAGGCCGCCGAGGATGAGCGTCCACTCGAGGACTCTCCAGCCGCCCTGCTCTTTCGCGCCGAGCGGGAAGACCGTGGTCAGTCGATAACCGGCGACGAAGTGCATCGGCCGCACGAAGAAGTAGCCGAGCGCCAACGCGAGCGGGAAGGGCGCGAGAATGCCGAAGTCGGTCTCGAAGACGAGGCTGAGCGAGTAGCCGATGTTGAGGAGCGCCGCGAAGGCCGCGCGGCGTGCGATGAATGAGTCCGGCTTGCCGAACGCGATGAGAAGGCCGACGCCCACCCAGACGAACGCCGAGAACAGGTGCACCCACTGCCAGGTGGCCTATTCGCGATCACGGATGGTAGGCCACGGCACATCGAACGTCAGTTCGGCGCCGGCACGGCGCACGGTCAGCGAGTAGTGCGTGCGCTCGGGGCTGTCACGGAGGTACCAGCGCGGTCCGATGCGGGCGGCCTCGCGGTGTCCGTCCACCGCTTCCAGCCGATCGCCGACCTGCACGAGCTCGCGCGCCGGGCCTGCGACGCTGACGGCGCGCACGCGAAAGCCTACGCTGTCGCGCACCACCTCCCACCCGGTCGGTTTGCTGGCGCCGCCCGCGCGCGCGACCGCGACGACGGCCAGTCCGAGCACGACGACGACGACGACCGCGAAGGCGGTCCACAGTCGGAGGTACCAGCTGTCCTTCCACGCGAGCCGCGAAAACAGGGATCCTCCGGACCAGGCGACGGGTGCGCGGAGAAAATGGGTTGTGATCGCGGCGTGCGCCACTGCGGAGCGCACGCGAACTTGCGTTCCCGCGCCATGAGCCCTACGTATGGGGCGCCCCACGGTCGATGCAGGTCCACGTCCCACATCCGGAGGTCTGCGTGCCGCAGCCGAAGCCCGTGCTCGTCCCGTACTCGCAACTGCGTCCCACGCTCAAGACGGGGGACCTCATCTCGTTCAGCGGCACCGCGGCGCTCGACTGGATGATCCGGTTCGCGGAGGCTGAGCCGTACACGCACGTCGGCATGGTGATCGAGGACAACGGGCAGCTCTATTTCTGGGACGCGCCCGGCGGAGGGACGCAGTTCGCCGACCCCTACTACGTGGCACCGAATGGGCAGAGAGGCGGGGCGCATCCGGGCGCGCGCGTGGCGGCACTCGATGCACTGATCGCGTACTACATGACCGTCGAGGTCTCGATCTACGCGCGCCAACTGACCGCGCCCGTCACGGCGGACCAGAAGGCATCGCTCATGCGCTTCGTGAGCGTCGCGGATGGCATGCCATTCCCCGGCGACTGGCTGAAGGCGCCGGACGGGCTGAATCTCCTCGCCGGTCTCGGGCTCAGCAGTTGGCTCGGGATCCATTGGAAGGCGACGATCGCGGGGAACTTCTACTGCGCGCACCTGGTCGCTGAGTCGTTCATGCGGATGGGCATGATGGCGATCGCGCCGGACCCGGCGAACTCGTATTCGCCCGCCAACTTCAATGCCGCGGGACTTCCGCTGCGCGGGTGCGCGCTCTCACCTACGGTGCAGGTGAGTTATCCGTGAGTGGGGGCGCCGAGGGCACTCGCGAACCGCACTTCCGCTCAGGTCGTCTTTCTGGTGGCCGAGACGGTCCTTGACGGCCGTCCGCCAGACCGCGCGCGCAGCCCGATATAGGCTTGAGCGAAAGCGATCGCATCGTCAGACATCGAGCCCTTCGCCGAGAAGTCCGTTGAACTACTCCCGGTGGCTGAACGATGCGAGCGCGATGCGATACCGGACCACGCCGACGCGATTCAACTCCTGGTGCGGGTTGCGGCGCGATGGGAGCGGGCCACCATCGCCAGTCCGCTCCAATCGCAGAACCGCATGATTATCCGATCGTTCCCACTAGTTCTTGGTCCACTTCACGTCGCTGACGTAGACCATCGGCACGACGGTCGCGCTCGCCACGGTACCGTCGACGTAGATCGCGAACGGGATGCTCACGACCGACGAGATCGAGGTCGGCGGAAAGAGCGATGCGATCGGGATCGACACGTGGGTGAAGCCGGTTGAATTGAAATCGGCGACATTGAGCACCTGCGTCCCGAACTGTCCGCCTGCGTTCCCACGCGCGCTGAGCGAGGTGACCACCGCTGCTGATCCCAGTCTGAGATTGAACTGCAGGTGTCCCGCAGCATAGTACGCCGCCATATCCGGGGCTCCGTTCCCGGTCAGGCTGACGAGACAGCCCGCGGGGGCAGCGAAGCAAGGGGCGTTGGTCGCCGCGAGCACCGCCAGCACGGAGGCGTCTCCACTCACGTTGTCCGTCAGCGCCGTCTGGGATCCGATGAGGATGCCGTTCCCTGTCTGGAGCACCAGTGCACTCCCTCCCCACGGCAGGACGAACCCGTTCTTGTAGACTTGGACCGACTGGGACGCATCGCCCCCAGGACCGGTGGGTTCGCTCGTGCAAGCAGCCGTGGACAGGCCAAGGGCGAAGATCAGGATCGAGCGCCTACGGGTCGCGCGGATCGAGTGCATGAGCGGGCTCCCAGGTGATGTATGGTGGACCGTACGACGTAGCCCGCAAGGCCCACCATGCCGTGGATGCTCACTGGCTGCAACTCGTCGACTTCAAAGACTGACGCACGAAGCACCGTCGCGGAAACCGATTTTGGTGCGACAGCAACTCTCGCGCGCCGAACTCACGCGCGACCTTCACGCGTTCGCTTTGGCGAACTCCTCGCGGAGCGTCTTCATCATGCTCCCGCGCTTGTCGTACAACCGCTTGAGCTTCCGCGGCTTCCGCTTGGCCAGCGCATA
>JAYVLW010000935.1:0-3240 GCA_043759315.1 Myxococcales bacterium | reverse complement strand
GAACTGGATATATCCGGGGTCGGTCCCGAGTTCGAACGCGTAGGCCTTGCTCGCGCGTTTCGCCAGATCGTACGCGAGCTGATAGGCCAGGAAGTACGTCGTCGAGAGTTGAGACACGAACCAGTCGTAGAGCTCTCGGCTGGTGAACTTCGCCGACAGCGTCTCCGCAACCGTCTTGGCGTTCTCGTGCTGGAGCTCGTGCGCATCGATCTCGTGTTGACACAGGGCGACCCGAATGTCGGCCGCGATGATCTCCTGATCGAGCTGCACGATCTCCTTGTCGGCGATGCGCCGCTGAAGGTCCCAGTCGTCACGCCGGCGCTGATAGCTGCCGATCGTACTTGCGAGACTCGCCCCCTGGCCGAGCGTGGCCGACAAGCCGCGTAGCGCGCTCGCCGCCGCAGATGCAGCATTGCCCACGGAGCCACCGCCAGTGGTAACGACCGCGACAGGCGAGCCGCCGAAACCAGCACCGCCAAACGTAATGCTAGGAACGCCATGTGCAGCGGATGCGAGGAGATCCAACAGGGTTGCGGCCGCCTCGCTCACCACCGCGCCGCCGCCGAGCACGAGGCCGGTAAGCTCCGCCGGGTTCACGAAGTCGCGACTGGCATAGTAGTCGCGGCGGATCACCGCCATCGTGCGCGTCGCGAGGAGCGAGGCTCGACGCGCCTTCGCCTCGTCGAGTTGGTCGTCCTTGACGGCGCGGATCTTCCCGAGCAACGCAAGCTCCTGCGTCGCTTGCAGCCGGGCCAGGGCCTCGCCATCGCGGCGTTCGAGAGCGCTGAGGAAGGAGCCACCGAGTGTGCGAACGTCCTGGCAGAGATCGTGCGCCGCCTGCCACAGCGTGGTGAATCGATAGCATGGCTGCGACGCGTCGATGTCGGCGAGCACGGTCGAAAGGTCGATGCCAGCAGCGGCAGCCCGCACCAGGAGCCCCGGATCGATCGGCGGTTCGTAGAGTGCGAGCGGCCGAGCGATTCCTTCGAGGTTGAGGCCGTTGCGGATCTTGAACAGGCGATCGGCGACGGTGTCCCAGTAGCCGAGCAGCTGCTCGTTCGGAGGAATGCAGAAGTAGAACGTGTGGAGCTGTGGCAGCGGCGCACCGGCTGGCGCTCCTCCCGGTGGGGGCACAGAGATCACGTTCTCGATGTCGACAGTGGCGTTTCCGAATGCGTCGAGGATCGGCGCGAGCTCGCCGTAGGTCTTGGCAGCACCTGGCTCGAGAGCTCGCAGGTTCTGCGGACGTGGTCCGAGTAGTTGGCTGGCGAGCAGGTAAAGCTGAGTCGCCTCGTTGAGGGTCTCGATCGTGTCGCCGCGAAATAGCTGATCGCCCCACGCGATCAGGGTCGCGATGTACTTCATCACGACGGCTTTCTGGTAAGCGACCGGCCGCGACGCCGCGATCAGATGCGGATCGAACGGATCTGCACGCCATTCGGCGATCTTCTGCGCGAGCTCGAGGTCACCCTGGCTCACGAGCTGGAGTAGCTTCTCGATCTGCTGGCGCACATAGTCGTCGGCGGTCAGGTCGTGAAACACCCCAGGGATCCAGTAGCGCTGCGGCGTACTTCCGCCGGTGGTCGCGGTCGGATTGAAGATGTAGTGGAACCAGCGCAACGCGTCGGCGAACCGCTGGTGATCCGCGAGCCGCGTGGCGACGAGCAGTGGGATATGGAAGAAGAGTTCCCAGTTGTAGGCCTGGTAGGCGCCGTCGTGCGAATAGTCGATCGTCTCCACGGGATACGGCGGCTCCGGGGTGGCCCGCTGCCGGACCGCTGGCGTTGGCAAGTACTCAGCCGCGAAGTCGAAGGGCGGCGTGCCACGCACCAGGTCGGGATCGAGTTGCAGCCGACGGCTGTACAGCGCGTCGACGCCACCGAACGCGAGCTCCTGCAGGAAGGTATCGGTGAACGGGTGATAGAAGGTCTCGGGCGAGTACTGGGTCGTGAACGTGGTCGTTCCGCTCGGCTGCCACCGGCTGTACACCGTGGTGGAGACGAAGCTGGGCGTCACGAAGAACGTCCTGCTCGGGTCCGAGACGAAGAACGGCGCCTGGGACGTGAACTGCAGCGCCTGATGCTCGACCATCAGCCGTGGCTGCGAGATCCTGCCGAGCATGGCGAGGTCCTGCTGCGGTGAACCCTCGAGGACCGAGAGCGTCCCCGCGATCCCAGCGACTCCGCCGGAAAGCGTGTTGAAGTACCAGCGGGTGCTGGCGGAGGACAGCAACACCGGGTTGCGTTGTGCCGACGTGAGCGTACCGAGCTGATTCGCCTCCTCGAGCGCGCCCATTGCGGGAAGCAGGCCGCTGTGCAGGAGCACCACGTCGCTCTCGCTGCTCGCGAGCTGCCATCGCGCGTAGTGCGAGTTCGACGTATAGAGCTCGACGTTCAGCCGGCGCCCGACGACCGGCGCCTTCAGCGTGTAGTACCGCTCTCGATTGATGATCCCGAGCTGCTTGTGCTCCGCCTTGCGGGGTGGGAGCCAGCGGTCGCGCCGCTTCTCTGCCCACGCCAGGCCGACCTCCCAGTACAGCGCCGGCGCGGGCGATGTTCCCCCTCCGGCGGCCGGTACTGCGCGGTCAACGCCCGTTGACGGCAGTGATTTCTGGACGAACTCCGGCCAGAACACGAACAGCCGGCGATTCCAGTACACCGGAAGGACGTGGTTGGCATCGATCTCGAGATCGAGCTTCTCCCACGGCGACCAAACTCCGGTCGAGCCACGGCGCCGGTAGTAGTGCACGTGTGGCGCCTTCCGGGTGCGGCCGATGACGTGCAGGAGCCGCGTTCCGAAGTCGATCTGCTCGCACATCCCTGCGATCTCGAGGTTCGAGACCTCTCCCAGCTTGTGGAGGTAATTGAGGACTGCATCCTCCGCGGCCTCAGTGGTCACGTCCGTCTGCTGGAGCTCGGCCTCGAGTTCGGCGAAGAACGGAGACTTGGCTCGGCGCTGACCAGGATCGATCCAGTTCTCCGGATAGAGGAAGATCTTGCGGTTCGCTTCCCACAGCCGATAGCGCTTCATCCACTCCCACTCGGCCCAACCGCTATCGGCAGCGGCATCGACTGCCACCCCTGCTTCGCGCTGGAGCAGGCAGCGCTGGACGAACAGTTGCACCGACGCGGCCGCTTGTTTGATCCGAGTGGTGAGCGCGACCGCGGTCATCTCGGGATCGATGAGGTAGAAGCCGTAGAGTTCCTCGACGTTGAACCAGTGTTGCTCACGCGACGGATC
>JAYVLW010000934.1:0-3041 GCA_043759315.1 Myxococcales bacterium | reverse complement strand
GTCCTCGTCACGGGTGCAACGGGCTTCCTCGGCGAGCACCTGTGCAAGGTCCTCGTCGAGCAGGGCCATACCGTGCGAGGCCTCGCGCGCTCCCGGTCGGGCGTCCTCGCCGACCTCGGCGTCGAGCACATCCGGGGTGACGTCCTCTCCGGCGACGATCTCGACACCGCGCTCTCCGGTTGCCACGCGGTGTTCCACCTCGCCGGCGCCGTGTCGCGCGATCCGGACGATGCGCAGCGGATGATGCGCCTCCACGTCGATGGTACCCGCCGCGTGCTCGAGCGGATGAACGCCGCGAACATCCGCCGCATGGTGCTCGCCTCGACGTCGGGCACGATCGGCGTGTCCAAGGACGAGGAGATCCTCGACGAGACGGCGCCATATGCCGAGGAGATCGTCGCGGGCTGGCCATACTACGCTTCGAAGATCTACCAGGAGCGCCTCGCGTTCGAGCACGGTGAACGGCTCGGCATCGAGGTCGTCGCGGTCAACCCGAGCCTGCTGCTCGGCCCCGGTGATCGCCGCCTGTCCTCGACCGGCGACGTGAGGAAGTTCCTCAAGCGGCAGATTCCCACGGTGCCCGACGGCGGCATCAACTTCGTCGACGCGCGCGATGCAGCAGCGGCCACGGCGAACGCGCTCGAGCACGGCCGCGCCGGCCAGCGTTATCTCCTGGGCGGGCCGAACTGGACCATGAAGGAGTTCTTCGCGCGGCTCGGCCGGATCTCGAACGTGGCGCCGCCGCGGCTCAAACTCCCCGCCAAGTGGAGCAGGTGGGGAGCGTCGCTCGTCGAGGAGCTGTACCGGCACCGCGGCAAGGAGCCGCCGGTGGATCGGATCTCCGTCGAGATGTCGTCGCACTTCTGGTGGATCGACTCGCGCAAGGCCGAGACCGAGCTCGGCTTCGCGGCGCGCGATCCGCAGCTCACGCTCGTCGATACCGTCGCGTACCTGCGCCAGGGCGTGGACGCGGACTAACGTCGGGCGGCGAGCCCGACGCGCGGGGTGCCCGACACGCCGCGAACCATCTACTTCAGCTTCGCGATGATCAACGTGATCATCAACATCGTCAGCATGACGCCCACGAGGGTCGCGAACTCGCCGCCTGCGGAGCGGGTCGGCTGGTCGTTCGTGGGCGCCGTCATGCTGTCCGAGTCTACACGAGCTACAGCGTGGCGAGGCGCTGGCGCTTGAGCGCGATCAGCTCCTGGCTCGATGGCACGCGGGCGCGCGGGCCGGTCGGCTCCACGCCGCGCTCGATGAACGCCTTCTTGTAGGCGGCGAACGTGCCGCCGGCGCGGTGCGCATCCATCACGGCGAGGCCCGCGTTGCGTTCGCCCTGCGCGAGCATGTACTCGACCCACGCCCAGCGCGCGCTGGTGGGGCGGACCTTGACCTTGTCGTGGAGACCCGCGGCGCGCAGGCCCTTGTCGAGGCGGGCGAGCCGGCCCTCGACGAGCTGGATGCCCGCGAACGGCGAACCATCGAGCGGCGTGTTGCGCTTCGCGACGAAGGGCGCGAGGCCGTAGGCGACGCGCGGGTGAATCGCGGCGAGCTCCTTCGAGAGCTGGACGAGCTCGTCGACGTCCGCGTCGGTCTCGCTCGGGACACCGAGCATCATGTAGACCTTGAGCGTGTGCAGGCGGTGGGTGGCGGCGAACTGCGCGGACCTGATCAGGTGCTCGGCGCGCGTCGAGCGCTCCACCACGCGGCGCATGCGCTCGCTGGCGCCATCGGCGGCGACCGTGAGCGTGCGATAGCCGCCACGCGCGAGCAGGCCGACCAGCTCGTCGGTGAGCTTGTCGGCGCGCAGGGACGAGATGCCGACCTCGCAGCCCCGATCGACGACGTCGCGCACGATCGCGGCGATGTCGGGGTGGTCGGTGACCGCGGCGCCGACGAGGCCGACGCGCCGTGCACCCTCGGGGATGCCGGCGATGATGGTCTCGCGCGGCACGATCCGCATGCCGCCGTTCGTGGACCGGCGCATCACGCAGTACGTGCAGCCGCGCGAACAGCCGCGCGCGGCCTCGGTCATGAACATGTCGGCCAGCTCGGTGTGCGGCGTGGCGATCACGGAGCGCGCGGGGAGCAGCGCATCGGCGACCTGGGCGACCGGCGGCACCGTCTCGCCGTGGAGGTGCGGCAGGTAGTAGCCGGGCTTGCCAGCGAGCGCGGTCCACATGCGCTCGCGATCAAAGCCGAGGTCGCGCCCGATCTCGACGATCTCCTTGATCAGCTCCTCGCCCTCGCCGAGCAGGATGACGTCGAAGAACGGCGCGAGCGGGGCAGGGTTCGAGAACGTCAGCGGGCCGCCGGCGATCACGAGTGGATGGCGGTGGTCCCGATCCTCGACGAGGACCGGCACGTTCGCGCGCTCGAGGGTCTCGACCACGCCGGCGATCTCGAGCTCGTAGGCGACGGAGTACGCGAGCAGGGGATAGCCGCCGACGGGCTGACCGGTCTCGAGCGTGACGAGGCCGCGCTCGGGTGCGCCTTCGTCGGGCAGCATCGCGCGATCCGCCGCGACGCCCGGCATGCCGTGCAGCGTGCGATAGATCTGCTGGTAGCCGAGCGACGACATCGCCGCGCGATACGGGCTCGGGTAGACCAGCGCCACGCGCAGCTCCGCTTCCTTGTAGAGCGTGCCGCGCTCGTCGGCGAGCAACGCACGACGGTCCAGGACTTGCCGCTCCATCACAGGCCGCAGTTCTGGAAGTTCACCTGATGCACCCGCTTCATATCACCCTTCACCCGCACCCACTCTTCGATACACATGCTGCCGGCACCATCGCACGAGGTCTGCGTGAGGATGATGTCGGCGACGCGATCGCCGTCGCGATCGAAGCCGAACGCCGGGTTGTCATCGGACCGTCCGCTCGGCGGGCTGAGCTGATCCTTCGGGATCATCCGGCCGCGACGCGGGTGCATTCCGGGATCGATCACGCCGACCGTGCGCGCGATCGAGTTCGAAAGGTCGCCGCGCAAGATCTCGGTCTTGACGCTCCACAGGCCATCGCAACCCTTCGCCGTGTTGTTCG
>JAYVLW010000933.1:0-10573 GCA_043759315.1 Myxococcales bacterium | reverse complement strand
CTCTCTGACTGCTTGCCGGACTCGGACACGACGGGCAGGATATACGCGTGTCGGCCCCCGACAACGGGTCGGTGCCCGGTTTGTACGAGCGACTTCGTCGGTCGTTGCGGGCTGGCGGCTTGCCGATCGGGGAGGCCATGCACCCCATTGCGCTGCTGGCGCTGGTCGTGATGGTCGTCAACGACTGGGTCCTCAAGCCGCGGTTCGGGCCGAGCGCCGTCACGGGCAAGCTGAGCGACCTGGGAGGCCTGATCGCCGCTCCCGTGGTGCTGACCGCGGCGATCGGCCTCCTGCGGAAGGTCGCCGGCCGCAAGGACCCCTACCTGACCCACCGCCGGCTGGTGTTCGCCATCGCGGCGACCGGCGCCGGCTTCACGGCGATCAAGCTGTCGGAGCGCGCGGCGGGCTGGTTCACCGAGATCCTCGGATTATTCCGCCACGCCGAGGTCTATCTCGATCGCACGGACCTCCTCTGCTTACCTGTGCTCGCGATCAGCTACTGGGTTGGAAGAGACGAGCTGCGCCGCCTCGGGCGCTGAGGTATGACCGAGCGCATGCGCAGCGCCCTGATGGTGGTGGTCGTCGGTCTCGGTCTGGTGGCAGCTTGCAAGCGATCCCACGAGGACGCGGTCAGGGTCACGAAGGAGCGGTGCGCGACGTTCCTCACCGCGCACGAGGCGAAGGCCGATTGCGACAAGCTCGCGGCGTTGACCGTCGAGGTCTCGGATCCGTTCGGCGACATCTCGAACCACAAACAGCTCGCTCCGGCCGATGACGACTACCTGACGAAGTGCATGGACGCCATCGCGGAGAACTGGACGGAGCGCTGCAAGGACAGCTCCGACTACAAGCGGGCGATGGACAAGATCTTCTCCGCCGTGGCCAAGTAGCGGTTCCGGACACCGCGTCCGCCCTCATCGCGAGGTCTTTGGCGTTCCGGGCGGGCAGCCGCGCGCATCCCAGCAGCTCTCGATCGGTCCCGCTCCGGGCGCCGCGGTCCGCTGGAAGAAGTACGGCACGACGGCGGTGGTGAAGCCCTTGCGCTCGGGGAGGTGCCAGCTCGTTGCCAGCGCGCGGAGGCAGGTATCGAGCTTTCCGAGCCACGGCGGTCGCACGCCGGGCGCCGCGAAGCCGAAGCGGAACATGCTCCCGTTCGGGTGGATGATCAGCTCGAGGCGCAGCGTGCCGGCGACATCCTTGCCCCGGGCGTTGGCGAGATAGCAGCCACGGATCGCCGTGAGATACGGCGCGAAGGCTTGTTGCACCTCCGCGGCCGTGAGCGTCGCGGAAGGATCGTCGGGCCGCGCGTGCGCCGCCGGCGTCGCGAAGATCGCGGCGGTCACCGCCGTGGCAAGCAGCTCGCGCTTCATCATCGACGCTTCAGCACATCGCGCGCCAGCTCCAGCGAGTCTCCCGCCCCAGATCCACGCCCAGAACCGCGCGGATCTTGCGTGCGGCGCCGTTCCCACACGCGGTTCTGCGCTGGCCGAGGGCCGATCGGGTCGTCTGATTGGCATCGCGCTTGCGCTCTTCTACAGTGACTCGATGCCCCAGCCCCGCGAGAGCCACACGGTCTGGCTCTTCGCGCTCGGCTACTTCGCGGCCTACGTTCCGTACTCGGCGCTGACCAAGGCGGTGTCCTCGGGTCTCCTCGGCGACGGTCCGATCTCGGGCGTCGAGCTGCTGCCCGTCACCGCGCTCGCATCGCTTTTCGGGATGTTCGTGTTCATCACGGCGATGGGATGGTGGAAGTACGCGTCGTCGACACGGGTCGGCCGGTGGAACGTTCCTCGACCCACGCGCATCACGTTGCTCTCGGGGATCTGCACCTCCGGCGTGATCGCGACCACGACGCTCGCGTACACGTTCGACGGCGTGTCGATCGTGCTCATGATGCTGTTGATGCGCGGCGGGGTCTTGATCATCGCCCCGATCGTCGACGCGACGAGTGGCCGCAAGGTCCGCTGGTTCTCCGCCGTCGGCCTCGCGCTCAGCCTCGGCTCCGTCGTCGTCGCGGTGCTCTCGGTACGCGATAACCTCGCGCTGACGTGGGTCGCGGCCGCCGATGTCGCGCTGTATCTCGGCGCGTACTTCCTGCGCCTGCGGTGGATGAGTCGTGCTGCCAAGACGCGGGACCTCGCCCAGCGCACGCGCTACTTCGTGGAAGAGCAGATGGTCGCGACGCCCGTGCTGGTCGCGGTGCTCGCGATCGGCGCCGTGATCGGCCACGGTGGTGTGCTCGCAGAGCTGCGCGCGGGCTTCACCACGTTCCTTGACCGCCCGATCGTCTGGGTGGCGGTGCTGATCGGCCTGCTGTCCCAGGGCACCGGAATCTTCGGTGGCCTCGTGCTGCTCGATCACCGGGAGAGCTCGTACGCGGTCCCGGTCAACCGGTGCTCGAGCGTGCTCGCGGGCGTGCTCGCCGGCTACGTGCTCGTGTGGTGGTTCGGCGAGCCGACCCCGGCGAGCTCGGAGCTGGTCGGCGCAGGCCTGATCGTGCTCGCGCTCGTCGCGCTCGCGGCGCCGATGTTCACCCGGCCCGCTGTCACGAAGTGATCCGAGAAGCTCCGGCGTGCCTACGTCGCCCGCGAGTCCCAGAGCGGCTCGGGCTCACCGTCCTTGAGCGCGCACCACCGGCCCCACACGAACAGCGCGTCGGAGAGTCGGTTGAGATACTGCACCGGGAGATCGCCGCCGATGTCCTCGGCTTGTCCGAGAGACACGACGAGTCGCTCGCACCGGCGACACACGGTGCGGGCGAGGTGAAATGCCGCGGAGGCGGGGCCGCCGCCCGGAAGGACGAACGAGGTCAACGGGGGGAGATCGTCGTTGACCCCGTCGATGTCGCGCTCGAGGCCGTCGACGTGACGGCTCTCGATCTGCGGGAGCTTGGCGCGACGCTCGGGATCGGGCGCCGCGAGCACCGCGCCGAGGTTGAACAGCTCGTTCTGCACGCGGTGCAGGATCGGCAGCAGGTGTGGACCCGCGGCCGAGCTCGCGAGCGCGGTGCGCACGAGCCCGAGGGTCGCGTTGACCTCGTCGACGGTGCCGTAGCAGTCGAGCCGAGGGTCGGCCTTCGACACGCGATCCCCGCCGATCAGCGAGGTCTCGCCTCGGTCGCCGCCCTTCGTGTAGACACGATCGATCCGCATGGGCGTGGCGTACCACACCGGGCGCGGCTCGATCCGGATCAGCGACGTGTGATCCGGGCGAGGACCGCGCGTGCGGTGGTCGACAGTCCATCGCGGTCGAGCGCCGCCTCGAGCGGACGCAGGGCACGGGCTCGCTCGTAGGCGCGCGCACGTCCGGCCGCGTCGAGGTCGTGCCATGCCTTGTGCCACGTCGTGAACAGCTCGTCGTCGGCGCGCAGGCGCCACGCGGAGGCGACCTGCTCGACGAGGAGATCTTCTTCGTCGCGGGTCATCGGCCGAGCTCCTCGTCGAGCACCACGCCCGCTCGCTTCAGGCAATCGGCGAGCAGCTTGCGCGCGCGGGTGAAGTTCTGGAGAAACGTGTTGAGGCGCATCCCGAGCGTCCCCGCGAGCTCGTCGTCATCGCGGCCGCCTTCGCTGCGGAGCCGCGCCTCGAACGCCTCGCGCGGCTTCTGCGGAAGCTTGTCGCGGCATTCGGCGATGTGCCTGCGGAGGAGCGGATCGGGCGGCGCGAGTGGTGGGTCGTCGTCGGCGAGCGCCTCCTCGATCTCGTCGGCCTCCGCCGGTCGCGCCTTCGTCTTGCGTAGCTCGCTGACCGCGAGGTTGCGCGCGATCCGGATCGCGAACCGAAGGAGGCCGTTGTCTCGGCCATCGGGAACGAACCGCGGCGCGACCTGCCACACGCGGAGCAACGACTCCTGAAGCACGGCCTCCGTATCGACCACGCTCGCGAACGAGCGCAGCGAGAGCCGCACGGTTGGCTCGCAGTACGCCATCCAGGTCCCGAACGACTGCGCGTCGCCGGCGACGATGCCTGGAAGGAAGAGGTCGTGGTTCATCGTGAGCTCACCGGAGGAGGAACCACACGAGGGCGGCGATCAGCCCCGCGAGGATCGCGAGGATCGCGAGCACGCGTCGGCGCTGCTGTCGCGCCCGCTTGGCCGCTGCCCCCGGGAGGACCGGCACCGGCTCCGGGGCGGGCTTCGCGGTGGGGCGCGGTGCGACCGAGTGCTGCGGCGGCATCGACTGCGCGACCGACTCGACGCGACCGACCATCATGGTCTTCGCCGGTCCAGAGCTGCGCTCCTTCGCGGCCTCGGCCTTCGGCGCCATGTCGGCGAGCTTGTCGGCGGGTGCGTCGCGCTCCGTGATCGAGCGCGTGCGGGCCTGTGGCGGAGTCGCCCCGAGCGGCGCTGTCACCTGGCCGGTCGGCTCGTTGAACGATTCGCCGAGCGATTCGCCGAGCGTGTCACCGAGGCCGCCGAACGTCGGTGCGTCGAGCGACGAGGAGATCGATCCCTCCAGACCGAGATCCTCCTCGAAGTCGGCGCCGTCGTCCTGGTCGGCGCGCTCGCGTGCGCCGACCACGCGCTCGAACTCGGCGATCATCTCGGGGCTGAGCACGCCCGCTTGCGTGCGGATCGCGCTGCCCGCGCGCGTCATGTGCTGCAGCGGCTGTGGGCCGCGCAGCCCGAACGCCGCGGCGCTCGTACCGTACGGCAGCTCCTGCGGCACCTCCTCCGTGCGCGTGCGTCCATTCGGCTCCACGCGCACGCGCTCGTCGACGGCGATCCACGACGTCAGCCGCGTCGAGATCTGGAACCGGATGCCGAGCGCCTCGATCTCGGCGTTGACCTGATCGAGCGTCGAGCGCGCCTCGAGATCCGCGACGCGCTCGCGGCCGAACAGTGCCGCGATCGCCGGATTGCCGTCGCCGACGTTGGTCGCGGGAACCCGGATGCGGTGCTCCCAGGTGTCGTGCGCCAGCTGCCCGCGCACCACGAGCTCGCCGCCCTCGGGGCGCAGCTCGAGCGCCGCGAGGAGCGGCGCGCCCGCGAACACGTCGGGCACGTGTTCCGGAACATGACGCACGAGCGCGGTGCCCGCGATCTCCACGTTCGTCAGCACCGGCATGCGCGTGCGATCGAGCAGCCGCTTCGCGCCGCGCTCCGCATCCTCGTCGATGCCGACGATCACCTCGGCACCGCGGCCGGCGCGCGCGAGCGACGTTGCGAGCGAGCGATTGACCGCCGAGCCCACGCCGAGCACGTGCAGGCGACAGCTCGCGGGCAGCTTCTCGTGCAGCACGCGCAGGATCTGCTGCTCGCCGCCGACGTAGCCATCGGTGACCACCAGGACCTGGCGCTGTGCCCCGATCCGCAGGGTCTGGAGCGCCTCGATCACGGCCTCGCGCATCTCGGTGCCGCCGTCGGCGTGGCGCGAGCGCACCCACGCGATCGCCTCGGCCTTCGCCTTCGGCGTCGCGATCACGGGCTCGGCCTTGTAGCGGCTCGGGCGGTTCGAGAACTCGATCATCTCGAGGCGGTCGGTGTCACCGAGCGAATCGATCAGCATCGCGACGACCTGCTTCGCCTTGTCGAGCGGCCCGCCGCCCATCGAACCGCTGGTGTCGAGGAGAACGAGCAGATCGCGCGGCACGGGGGCGACCTTCGCGGCCTGTGCGGGTGGGACGATCGAGACCAGGCCGAACACCTCGGCCGTCTCGGTCGGACGCGTCACGGCGAGGGACATGCCCACCGTCGGCGTCGCCACCGGCCAGCGCACGACCAGATCCCGGTCGAGGCGCGTGCCCGTCGACAGCGCGATCGCGCCGTTCGCCTGCGCGGCCAGCGTGTGCGACGGCGAGCTCGCCTTTCGACCATCGACGATCGTGTCCTTGATCGCGAGCTCGATCTGCAGGCGCACCCCGATGTCCTCCGTGGTCACCTTGACGTGGGTCGCGCGCGCGTCGTTGATCGTCTCCGCGCTGCCACAGTAGCGCGGCCCGATCACCGTCGGGAACCGCAGCTCCCACTCCCCTTCGGGCAGCCACACCAGCCGCTGGTCGATGGTGATCCGCGCCGTGATGCTCTCGCCGGCGGGAATGTTGCCGAGCTTCTGGGTGAAGACATCGGCGCGCTCCTGCTCGAGCAGCGCGGCGGTTCGGCCGCTCGCGATGGCCTGCTCGAAGCGCTCGCGTGCAGCCGCCTTCTTGTCGACGACACCCTTGATGACGCGGCCCGCGATCTCGAACGCGTACCCCGACACCGCGCCCTCCGCGGGCAGCGGCATGCGGTAGGTGACGTGCAGCGTCTCGGTGTACGAGTTGACGAACTGCTGCTCGAGCACCAGGCGCGCGATGCCGCCCTGGGCCTCGGCCCGCAGGGTGGACGCGACGAGCGGGAGCGTGCGGCCGTCGAGCGTGTACAGCTCGGCGCCCGTGGAGGCGCCCAGGAGGGTGGTCGGGAAGTGCGGATTCATGCGGGGCGTCGCGGTCGTCGTTGCCATGGTGGGGTGTGCCTTTCACCCGACCAACGCAACCGGCGGCGCGTCAGTGACAAGGATTGTTCTGCCGCCGTTCCGGGCAGTTGCACGATTTTATCAGGGGAGCGCTACGTTTCGGCATCCCCGGCCGTGGTGACATCATGAATGCGACGAAGCAGAAGCCCTGGACGCTCAAGACCCCGCCCGGCACCTCGGCGTTCGAGGCCTACGTCGAGGGCGACGACCTCGTCGTGCAGGTGGGCAAGACCCAGCTGCGGTACCAGGCGCGCGCGATCGAGGATCTGCACGCGATGCTGAAAGCGCATGGCGACTGGATGCTGCTCGGCAGCGCCGACGAGCAGAAGCCCGCCGCGGACGGCACGGTGGAGGCGTGGGGCCGCTCGGCGAACAACCCCGTGAAGGGCTGGTACGGGATCAAGAAGGGGTTGCGCGGTCGGTTCGGCATGTACGTGCCGCCGGTGCTCGAGGCGCTCGGCAAGGCCGAGGTCGAGCACAATGCGAAGGCCAACCGGATGCGTGCGATCGCGAAGAAGAAGTAGGCTCTGCGTGTGGAAGCGATCGTCGCCGCGCGCGAACAGTTTCTCTCGATGGTCGCGGAGCTGCGCCCGGAGCTGCACCGCTACTGCGCCCGCCTGACCGGCTCGATCATCGACGGCGAGGATGTCGTCCAGGACGCGCTCGCGAAGGCGTTCTACGCGATGAGCATGCAGTCCGAGCTGCCACCGCTGCGGCCGTGGCTGTTCAAGATCGCACACAACACGGCGATCGACCGGCTGCGGAGCCACGGGCACAAGCTGACCGACCCGCGCGCCGAGATGGAGGACGTGATGCCGGCGGATGACCGTCCCGATCCGATCGCGGTGCGCGCGGCGCTCTCGCGCTTCCTCGCGCTGACGATCACGCAGCGCGCCGCGGTGATCTTGAAGGACGTCCTCGGGCACTCGCTCGAGGACACGGCACAGACGATGGACACCACCGTGCCCGCGGTGAAGGCGGCGCTCGTGCGTGGCCGCGCCGCCCTCGCGGCTGCCGAGTCCGCGCCCGTCGCCGCCGACGCGCGCGCGCGCGAGCAGCTCTCCGCCTATGCGACGCTGTTCAACGCGCGCGACTGGGACGGCGTGCGCGCGATGATCGGCGAGGACTGTCGGCTCGACCTCGTGGCGAAGTCGCAGCGCCGCGGCAAGGCCGTGGGGATGTACTTCGGCAACTACGAGAAGGCCGACGTGCGCGTCGAGCTCGCGCAGCTCGACGGTCGTGACGTGCTCGCCGCGTACGTCGCGGGTGCGGCGGCGCCCGCGTACTACATCCTGCTCGACTTCGCCGACGGTCGGGTGCAGACGATCCGCGACTATCGCTACGTGCCGTACATCGCCGCCGAGCGGGCGCTCGGCTAGAACTGCTTCATGAGGTAGCAGACGGCGTTGAAGCAGGTCATCGCCTTGCCGTTCGACGTGTAGACGAGCAGCGGCGGCGGCTTCTTCTGATCGTTGCACGCCAGCCGGTACTCTGTGAGCGCGGTGGTCAGCCCGAACGCGGTGGCCTCGCCCTCGGCCGACGGCGAGATCTCGAGCTCGTCGACCACCTCGGCGAGGGTGCGCTTGCGCGTGGTGCGGCTCGCCTCGTCGCACGAGCCCTGCCACGGGCTGGTGTAACCGGTGACGGTGATCTCGATCGTGCGGCCGTGAAAGCCCACGGCCTCCGCCGGCGTGAGCGACGAGCCCTTCCCGAGGATGTGGTCGGCGACGATCCAGGTGTGGACGAGATCGTCGACGGGCTTGGGCTTCTTCGCGGGCTCGTCGGGCGGCAGGCAGCCCGGCACCAGCGACACGATCGACAGACCGAGCAACAGCTCACACCAGAGACGACTCGGGACCACGGAGAGGCAATGAGACCACGAACCGAGCGCCACCGGTAGGTGCGCGGTCCGGAGCGATCGCGAGCTCGCCGCCATGCTCGATCGCGATCTTGCGCGAGATCGCGAGGCCGAGGCCCGTGCCGGTCTGCTTCGTCGTGACATATGGCTCGAACACCTTCTCGCGCTTGTCATCGGGAACGCCCTTGCCGTGATCGTCGACCGTGATCGCCACCACATCGCGCCGGGGATCGCGCGCCCAGCTGATCACCACGTCGCCCGCGTGCCCGGCCTCCTGGCCGGCGTGGATGCCATTCTCGACGAGGTTCGCGAGCACGCGCTTGAGCAGCAGCTTGTCGGCGCGGACGGTCACTGCCTCGGCGGGGGCCACGAGCTTGAGGCGGGCGGCGACGATGGGATCGAGCTTGAGCTCCTCGATCACCTCCGCGAGCGCGATCGGCGATGCCTCCACCTTGGGTAGCGCCCCGAGCGTGCGGAAGGTATCGACGAGGCGGGTCAGCGCGGCGATCTCCTCTTCGACGATCTTGCCGGTCTCCGCGAGCAGCTTCTTGTAGCGCGCGTCGTCCCCCTTGTACGCGGACACGCTCTGCTGCACGGCGAGCTGGATCGGGGTCAGCGGGTTCTTGATCTCGTGCGCGAGCCGCCGCGCCACGTCCTGCCACACGCCCATGCGCTGCAGGTACTCGATCTGGAGGCGATTGCCCTCGAGGTCGTCGAGCATCCGGTTGAAGGCATCGCCGACCTCGGCGACCTCGTCGTGGCCGCGGACCTCGGCGCGCGCTTCGAGCTGGCCTTCGGACACCTTGCGCGCGGTCCCTGCCAGCACCTCGAGCCGGTTCGCCCACACCGTGGAGATGCCGATGCCGATCGCGGCAGCGACGCCGCCGGCGAGCAGGATCAAGATCAGGAACGTGAACTGGTAGCTGTCGGGCAGCGCACTCTGGATCTGCGTGACCGCGCGCGTGCCATCGATCGACTCCTTGAGATCCTGCAGTTCTTGCAACAGGCTCGCCGAGACCTCGAACGTGAGGCGGAGCGTCGAGCCATCCGCAGAGAGCACCTGATCGACGACCTTGTCGCGCCAGTCGGGGCCGGTCGGCGGCTTGGATGCCTCCGCGACCACGCTGCCGTCGGAGCGCAGCATCGCGATCACCCGGAGGCCGGCCTGCGATGGATCGTCGATGATCGCCTTGAGGTCAGCCTTCGGATCGAGGGCGATCAGCTCCGGGCGCTTCGCGAGGCGGTCGGCGACCTCGGCGTGAAATCGCTTCGTCAGGTTGACGAGCTCGTGATAGCGGTGCGTCGCCTTCTCCATCGCCTCGACGCGCAGCGATGCATCGCTCGCCGCGACGTTCGCCGCGGTCTTGCCGAGCTGCCCGACGAGGACGTACGCGAGGATCAGCGGCACCGACACCGCGATCACGAGCAGCATCGTGAGCCGGAACCGCAGGCTGGCGCTCCGCTTCTTCCTCATGGTTTCGGCCGGTAGAACGGTTGCGAGCGGATGCGGAGCACGCGATCGGCCTCCGCGATCTTCGGGTTGACGAACACGGACACGAACGAGCCGAAGAACGCGCCGCCCCGATCGAGCCCGCCGCCGGTGCCCTGGCTGAGCCAGCGGCGGACCTGCGCGAGCGTCTCCTTCGACACGGGATTGAGCTCGATCTCCATCGCGAGCAGGTAGATCTGCTCGTACGGCAGCGATGCCAGCGGCGCGATCGAGAGGTCCTCGAGGCTGGTCAGCTTCTTGAGTGCCTCGGCCTTGCGCTTCTCCTTCACGATCTTGCGGCCGCCGGTCTCGTCGAACTTCAGCTCGTAGACCTCGTCCCACAGGTTGTAGAGCGCCTGGCGCTGGATCAGCATGAACGCGACCGGATCCGTGGAGTCGCGCGGGTAGATCCAGATCCGGATCACCACGGTCGAGGAGAAGCCGCTATCCAGCGCCTCGTACGCCGCGCGATCGAACAGCTTCGCGATCGACGCGGTGACGTGGAGCTGATCGCCGCGCTCGACGAACCGCATCTTCTGCAGCTCCGGGAGGTCGTCGTCGGCGTGCGCGGCGGTGGTCGCGCACAGCAGCACCAGGGCCGCGAACGCGAGCGTTCTCACCGCAGCCGTCCCAGCGCATTCGCCACGGTGATCTCGAACACCCCCAGGTCGGTATCGATGCGCAGGCCCGCGTCGGCATAGATGTCGATCGGCATCGCGTCGAACCAGCTGGCATCGCGCGCCCGCAGATCGGACTGCTCGCCCAGGCCCCACAG
>JAYVLW010000932.1:0-2817 GCA_043759315.1 Myxococcales bacterium | reverse complement strand
CGTTCGTCGATCGAGTCGGCGTGACCGTGGACGGCATGATCGTCGCGACCACCACCGCAGCAGATCAGAACGATCCGCCGAAGCTGCACCGTCATCAGCTGGCCATCTTCGGCGCAGACGGCAGCAACGTCGGCGGCTTCAACGCGGAGCTCGCGCAGCAAGGGAGCAGCGTCCTCACCCGACCGCAGTGGCGCGCGCTCGACCGCTGGATCGCGACCCTCGGGTTGCGGCGCGTCGAGCCGCAGCAGCTGATCGAGCTAGAGTGTGACGCGCAGCCGAAGCCCGGCGAGGTCGCGTGCCCGGCGAACACCGAAGCTCTGGTTCGCACCAAGGGCGGAATCGGCCGGTGGAATCCCGGCAACCGGGACCCGGTCTGGGCGTGGGGCGTGCCGGCGGTGGCCGAGGTAGGTGACTCCTGCGTGCTCCTTCTCCCCGCGAACCAGGGCAGCCTGGACCGGACCATCGCCACGCTCGCGCGCTGCCCGTCGCCTCCGTGAGGCCTCGCGAAGCGCCCGGCCGGGACGTCGACCGCGCTAGGCTCGCGGACGAATGGCCGACGCAGACGCCCACATCGACGTTGCCCTGATCGGCGGGGGCATCATGAGCGCCACGCTCGCCACGCTCCTACGCAAGCTCGATCCGACGTTGCGCATGGTCGCGTACGAGCGCCTCGATCGCGCGGCGGCCGAGAGCTCCGACGCGTGGAACAACGCCGGCACCGGGCACGCGGGGTTCTGCGAGCTCAACTACACGCCCGCGGCACCCGACGGCACGGTCGACTGCAGCAAGGCGGTGAAGATCGCCACGCAGTACCAGCAGAGCAGCGAGCTCTGGCGATCATTGGTCGCGGCGGGCGAGCTTCCCGACGAGACGACGTTCCTCCGCGAGGTCCCGCACATCTCGTTCGTCACCGGCGACGGAGTTCCGTACCTGCGGACACGTGCGGCGAGCCTGGCCCGCTCGCCGCTGTTTCACGGCATGGAGTACAGCGAGGATCGCACGCAGATCTCCGAGTGGATCCCACTCGTGATGGACGGGCGAGACGCCGGCACGCCGGTCGCCGCGACGCGCATGATGCGTGGCACCGACGTCAACTTCGGCACGCTCACGCGCTCTCTCGTGACATGGATCGATGGGGTCTCTGGGTTCGCGATCGAGCTGAGTCGCGAGGTGCGCGATATCCACCGCGCCGACGAGGGTTGGCTCCTCGAGATCAAGAACCTCGTGACCGGCGCGGAGCGAACGGTGCACGCCAAGTTCGTGTTCATCGGCGCCGGCGGCTACTCGCTCAAGCTGCTCGAGAAGACCGGCATTCCCGAGGCGAAGGTCTACGGCGCGTTCCCGGTGAGTGGACAGTGGTTGCGGTGCGTCAACCGCGACGTGATCGCGCGCCACCACGCCAAGGTCTATGGCCTCGCGGAGGTCGGCGCACCGCCGATGTCAGTCCCCCACCTCGATACCCGATGGATCGACGGGAAGCAGGAGTTGCTGTTCGGCCCGTACGCCGGCATCACGACGAAGTTCCTCAAGGAAGGATCGTGGCTCGATCTGCTCGGCTCGATCGGGATCCACAACTTCCGCTCGGTGGTCGCGGCGGGCCTCCGCAACCTGGACCTCACGAGGTACCTCGTTGGCCAGGCGATGCTATCGACCGAGGAGCGTGTCGCGCTGTTGCGCCGATACTGCCCGAGCGCGCGCGATGACGACTGGGAGGTTCAGATCGCGGGGCTCCGCGTGCAGATCATCAAGAGCGACGGTGAGGGTGGCGGCGAGCTCAAGTTCGGAACCGAGGTGGTGACGAGCGCGGATGGAACCATCGCCGCGCTTCTCGGTGCGTCCCCCGGCGCGTCGACAGCCGTGTCGATCATGCTCGAGCTGCTCCAGCGATGCTTCCCCGCACGGTGGGCGACGCCAGAATGGCGGCATCGGGTCACGACCTTGATTCCGTCCATCGGGTAGCCGCGTGCGAGGACCGGCCGCCCGAACGGCTCGCGTTACCACGACGGATCGATCGGAGCTCCACTCGGCCCGGCGACTTCGAGCTCGCTGCCACCGCCCGCCGCGATCGTGACCCGGTTCGGCGCTGGCTCGAAACCATCGGTCGCCGGCTCAACTACCGGAATCGACCGCGGTTTCGCTTTGCCGGAGTTTTTTACTGCAACGTGCGCGTGGTCTCGCCATCCTCCAAAGGTCGGGGGAAGCCATGTCCACGTCCAAGACCGTTCTCGTTCCAGCACTCGCGGCGCTGCTCGCCACCACCGCGCTCGCCGGCGCTCAGCCAGGTGTCACGGATCCCGAGGACGAGGTCCTGCCTCCCGAGCAGGTCGCATCGCCAGCGCCGACCCGGCCTGTGATGCTGCGGCACACGACGCAGCAGAAGCAGGGGTTGTGGGGCGGCGGCGTCCGGCTCACTGGACTGTCTGGCATCGGCGCACTACCCGGCGTCAACATGGGCGCCGAGGTCGCCGTGTTCGTCCGTCTCGACGAGCGCTTCCTCGAGCTCGGGCTCGGCCGCTGGGTTCCACAAGAGACGTACGTCGTGAGCGAGGAGCCCACCCACGTCGAGCTCGGCCTCGATGTGTGGTCGCTGCGCGGTGGCTGGGCGTCGCGCACGATGCCGCTGCGCGCGTGGGTGCTCGCCGAGATCGGCGAGGTGGCGGGACAGCGCCAGATGACCGGATACCTCGCGCGCATGGTCGGCGCGGTCGAGAGCAGCCATCGCTGGGTCGCCGCGGGCGCCGGGTTCGGCGTGGCGTGGCCGATGTCGGATCAGGCGCGGCTCGTCGGGAACGTCGAGCTCGCGGTGCCGCTCCAGCG
>JAYVLW010000931.1:0-4914 GCA_043759315.1 Myxococcales bacterium | reverse complement strand
CTCCTCGTCTTGCGGGAACATCCCCGCATGACGATGCGCGCGATCGCGATCTCGAAGCCCGGTGGCCCCGATGTCCTGACGGTGGTCGAGCGACCGACGCCAGAGCCATCGCGCGGCGAGGTTCGCGTGCGCGTTCGCGCCACGGCGATCAACCGGGCTGACTTGCTCCAGCGGATGGGCGCCTATCCGGCGCCCGCGGACTCGCCTCCGGATATCCCGGGACTCGAGATCGCGGGCGAGGTCGAGGCGCTCGGCCCTGGTGCCGAACGCTTCGCCATCGGAGACCGCGTGTTCGGTCTCGTCGGTGGCGGCGGCTACGCCGAGCAGGTCGTGTCGCACGAGCGCGCGCTCGCGAGGATCCCCGACGGCCTCTCGTTCGAGCACGCGGCGGCGGTGCCCGAGGCGTTCATCACCGCGCACGATGCGATGGTGGGCCAGGGCGGGCTCGCCGGTGGCGAGACGCTGCTGGTGCACTCGGTCGGCAGCGGCGTCGGCACGGCGGCCGTGCAGCTCGGACGCGCACTCGGCTGCTTCGTGATCGGCACCGCGCGGACCGCCGACAAGCTCGAGCGCGCGAAGCCCCTGGGCCTCGGCGCGGGCGTGCTCGCCGATGGTGCGCGGTTCGCCGAGGGCGTGCGCGTGCACGCTCCCGACGGCGCCGCGGTCGTGCTCGAGCTCGTCGGTGGCGCGTACCTCGACGAGGATCTGCGCTGCACCCGGCCGCTCGGCAAGATCGTGCTCGTCGGTCTCATGGCCGGCGCGCGGCACGAAGTGGACCTCGCGCTGATCCTGCGCAAGCGGCTCCGGGTCATGGGCACGATGCTGCGCGCGCGGCCGCTGGAGGAGAAGATCAGCGTCATGCGCACGTTCGAGGCGCAGGTGGTGCCGTTGCTCGCCCGTGGCCTCGTCGCCCCGGTGATCGACATGGTGCTCCCTCTCGACGAAGCCGCGAAGGCGCACGAGCGGATGGCGAGCAACGCGAGCTTCGGGAAGATCGTTCTGCGCGTCTAGAACGGCGTCGCGGTGCGATAGACCGGGATCAGGTTCACGCGGTCGTCCCACGCCGGGTGGCGCTTGTAGAACCAGTCGCGCTTGGCCTCGTCGCTCTTCGCCAGCTCCGGATCCGCGGCGATCGCCGCGTCGAACTCCGCCTTCAGTGCGGGTCGTGCCGCGATCATCGCGCGGGCCTCCGCCTCGATCACGTACGGCTCCATGTACTCCTTCTGCTCGAACACCGCGTTGAACATTCCCCACTGCGCGAGCGAATCGGGGAGCGCCGGATCGAGGAGGTGAAGCACGAGGCGCACGCCCGGCTGCGCGATCGGCACGAACAGCGCGCCCCGCTCGAGCGTGCGGGTCTCGGCGCTCCACGCACCGGTGATGGCCGCGCGCTGGCGGCCCTCGTACGGCGCCGCGAACGTGGCCTTGATCGCGCGGAACGCCTCGACCCGCGCGCTCGGCTCGCCGGTGATCCGCGTGTAGCGGATGCCGTGGCGGTCGAGGACCGGCGCCACCACGGAGGCGAATCCGCCATCGACGACGTAGCCGGCGCGCGGTGCGGTCACGGTGATCTGCGGGAGCAGCTCGTCGTAGAGCGGCACCTTCCAGATCTGCGGCTTGGTCTCGTCGTAGACGAGCCACGTACCGCCGGTGAGGTCGGAGGTCCGCTTCTCGAACGCGTAGCCGCGGAAGTCGATGTCGTGGTGGCCCTTGCCGGTGTCCCAGATCAGCGTCACATCCGTTCCGCCGAGGGCGAGATCCGCGCGGTCCGCCTCGTCCTCGACCCTCACCCAGGTCGTCGCGTCGCGCGTCGCAGTCTCGAACACCGCCTGCAGCGTGCGATACGTGCTGAGCGCCCGCTCCTTGTACGTCCGCCAGCTGTGCGTCTCGACGAGCATCGCGAGCCGGCTGCGCGCGCCCTGGTAGTAGTGCCCGAACCTCGGTGGCGCCTCGCCGGTGGCGAACCCCGACATGGGATCCATGTCGTCGACGAACGACGGATAGAACTCGATCGGCAGGTTGCCGAGCTCGGTCAGCCGCTTCGTCACGGCGTGGCTGAGCGCCGCCGCGGTCTCGTCGAGCTGGTCGCCGCGCGGCGCGCTAGGCGCGATGACGATGCTGATGTCGTGCTCGAACTTCGCGCCGTCGGTGGTGTGCAGGTCGAGCATCAGCACCGGCTTGTCGCGGCGGATCACGCCGAGCACGGCCTGGGTCTCGGGCGCATCCGCCTTCACCCAATCGCGGTTGAGGTTCTGCCGGGCGCCGTTCGTGCGCCAGCCCATCTCCTCGGGCCCGCGCTGGTTCGGGCGATGGTTCTTGCCGAACCGCTCGTGCCCGTCGGGGTTCATCACCGGCACGAACACCAGCGAGACGTGGTCGAGCGCGCCCGGGGCCACCTTGCCGTCGAGCAGATCGCGCACGAACCAGAAGCCGGCGTCCTTGCCCTCGATCTCGCCGGCGTGGATCCCTGCCTGGACGTAGATCACCGGCAGGTCCGCGTGCTTCTGCACGCGCAGCGCGAGGATCGGTCGGCCTTCGCCCGTGGTGCCGATGGTGTCGCAGTGCACCCCCGCGTACGCGCGCGCGAAGTCCGCACACAGGTTGATCGTCTCTGCATAGCGACCGGTGCGAACCCACCGCGAGCTCTCGCCGGTCGTGATCAGCACGGGCCTCGGGCGCGAGGATGCCGTGCACGCCGAAACCAGCAGCACGAAGGCCACAAAACGCATGGCCTTCGTTACCACGCACTATCGCCGGTGGTCGCGCCCACGACGGTTGTGGCCGCGCGAAACGTAGCCCGCCGGCCGATAGTGCCGGTAGCGCGTCGGGGTCTGGATGCGGGCGACCACCGTCGGCGGCGATGCGCTGATCCAGCCGCGGTTGTAGTAGCTCGAGCGGTACCAGCGACCGCCGTCGTTCCGCCAGTAGTAGCTGTCGGCATAGGACACCGGCTCGTCGTAATCGACGATGACCTGCACGCCGGGCTCGGCGTAGACCAGCTCTGGCGTATCGATCTCGGCGGTGGCGTAGCCACCACCGCTGGACGTGTAGACCGCGCGACCGGTGCAGGCACCGGAGATCAGCAAGCTTGCGATGAGAAAGCGGCGCATGGAAGCCTCCATGCCGATACCAGGAGCACTCCGCATGCCAGCCGCGGCGTGCGCGGGTGCCACGTCTTCAGGTACGTTCCCGGCATGGTTTCGAGCGCTGCCACCACCGTCGCGCAGTACCTCGCGTCACTTCCAGCGGACCGCCGCAGCGCGATCGAGCGCGTGCGGGACACCGTCAACGCACACCTGCCCGCAGGATATCAGGAGGGCATGCAGTACGGGATGATCGGCTGGTGCATCCCGCTGTCGCGCTATGCCGACACGCACAACGGTCAGCCGCTGTGCCTGGCTGCGCTCGCCGCCCAGAAGGGGAGCAACTCGCTCTATCTGATGACCGTGTACGGCGACAAGACCGTCGAGAAGCGGTTCCGCGCGGGCTTCAAGGCCGCAGGCAAGAAGCTCGACATGGGCAAGTCGTGCGTCCGGTTCAAGACCGCCGAAGCGCTCGCGCTCGACGTGATCGGCGACACGATCTCCGCGGTCTCCGTCGACCGCTACATCGCGCACTACGAGAAAGCTCGGGCGAAGACGAAGTCAGCCAAGGCCAAGCCGAAGAAGCCGGCGGCGAACAAGCCTGCGAAGCGCCGGTGATGGCGGCACCCCGGCGCATCCAGTGGACGCTCGAGCTCGTCGTCGCGGAGCTACAGAAGCTTCATGCGAGTGGCGTGACGCTCACCTATGCCGGCATGCGCGCGGCCGGGCACGGCTCCGTGATCACCGCCGCGGAGCGCTACGCCGGCTCGTGGACGCGCGCGATCAAGCTCGCCGGCGTCGACGCGCCGGTGCGCTTCGTGTGGACGAAGCGCACCATCCTCGACAAGCTTCGCGAGCTCCATGCCGAGGGCATCGACACGAGCTGCGAGCTCCTCCAGGCCGGGGGGCACGCCGGCATGGTCGCCGCCTCGCGCCGGTTCTTCGACTCGTGGCCCGCGGTGCGCGAGGCCGCCGGGATCCCGAAACACCGGCGCGGACCGTTCAAGACCTGGGAGGACATCCGCGTGGCGCTGGTGACGCTTCATGCAAAAGGCACCGACATGTCCACGACGTTCCTGATCGCGAACGGGCACTCGGAGCTCGTCTCCGCGGCCCGCACCCTCGGGGGCGGCTGGAACGTGGCCCTCGAGCGCGCCGGGATCCCGCTGGTGATGACCTATCACCACTGGACACCGGCCGAGGTCCTCGATGAGATCCGGCTGCGTCACGCGACCGGCCAGTCCCTCAGCTACCCCGCCGTCGTGAGGAGCGGCCAGCGCAAGCTGGTCAAGGCAGCCGCGCGGCACTTCGCGACCTGGGTGGCTGCCTGCGAAGCCGCCGTGCCGGGCTATCGGTCGCCGATGACGACGTGGAGTGAAGACCGCGTCCTCGCGGAGATCCGCGAGCGCCACCGCAAGGGCCTGTCCGTGCGCTCGACCGACGTCGCGAAGCATGACCAGTCGCTGGTCGCAGCGGCGCGCCGCCTTGGCATCGCCTGGCGCGCGGCATGTCGGCGCGCCGGCGTCCCCGCGAGCGCGCTCGCGAAGCGACCCGAGGGCAAGCGCATGCGGTGGTCCCAGAAGCTGATCGTCGGCGCGCTGCGCGAGGCCTCGGCGCGCGGCATTCCTTTGACGACCGCGAGCTTTCGCGCCGGCCTCGTCGAGGCCATCTACCGGCGCTTCGAATCGTGGGAGGCGTGCATGAAGGCCGCGGGTCTCGCCGCTGTCTACCGGCGCGATCTCGCCGCCGCGCGGGCGAGCCGGCTGGCAGAGCCCCGCCCCGCGGTTCCACCAGCACGCGGTCGCCGCATGTCTCAGCGATAGCGCTCACA
>JAYVLW010000930.1:0-10030 GCA_043759315.1 Myxococcales bacterium | reverse complement strand
GTTCGATGGCGCGGCGGCCTCCGCGTTCTGGCGCCCTCGGCTCGCCGACGCGGTCGCGGGACTCGAGCGCGGCGGCATCGCGATCGAGCACGTCTGGGTGCGCGGGGAGCGCGGTCAGCGCGCGGAAGGTGCGGCGTGGCGCGGTGATCCGCCGGAGCTGATCGAGATCGGCGAGGACGGCGCGCGGTTCAACGTCGACGTCCGCAACGGACAGAAGACCGGCTTCTTCCTGGATCAGCGCGACAACCGCCGCATGATCCGTCGCCACGCGAGCGGAGCGAGCGTGCTCAACGTGTTCTCGTACACGGGCGGCTTCTCGATCCATGCCGCGCTCGGCGGCGCGCGCGCCGTGACCTCGGTCGACATCGCGGCGCCCGCGATCACCGCGCTCGAGGCGAACCTCGCGCTGTCGGGCGTCGATCCGCGGACGCACGAGGCGGCGGCGATCGACGCGTTCGACTTCTTCGCGCGCTCCGCGAAGCGCGGTCGCCGGTGGGAGCTCGTGATCGTCGATCCGCCGAGCTTCGCGCCGAGCGAGAAGGCACGTCCTGCCGCTCTCGCCGCTTACAAGAAGCTCGCGGTGGCGGCGCTCGGGGTCACCGAGCCCGGCGGCCGGTTCGCCCTCGCTTCGTGCTCCTCCCACGTCACCGAGACCGACCTGCTCGATCTCGTGTCGGGGATCACCTCCGAGCTTCGGCTGAGACTTGCTGGCGGCGCAGGGTCCGACCACCCGGTTCTGCCAGCGTTCCCGGAGGGGAGATACCTCAAGTTCTTGTTATTCGACGTGGGGTAGCCGCTGACCGAAGTCAGTTCACTGAGGCGCGTCGTGTGCAACCTGGTTGGCGGATCTTACCGAGGAATTCAGTAGTTGACGCAGGGTCCCACACTTCGTTACAGAGCTGCCCATGCGTTCGATCCTCGCTTCGTTCGTGGTGGCCGTGCTCGTGTCCTGCGGTGGCGGCAGCAATAGCGACGACCAGCCAAAGCCGCCGTGCAGCGACGGCCTCGACAACGATGAAGACGGCATGACCGACTTCCCGGAGGACCCGGGTTGTATTTCGGACACCGACGACACCGAGGACAGCGCCGCCTCGCCGCAGTGCAAGGATGGTCGCGACAACGACAACGACGGCCTCACGGACTATCCGTCGGACCCGGGTTGCTTCGCGCCGCAGCAGGACGACGAGGTCGATGACTGCCCAAGCGGCCCGAACTGCCCGCAGTGCGGCAACGACAAGGACGACGACATGAACGGCTCGACCGACTACCCCGATGACCCGGGGTGCACGTCGGCGTCCGACTCGACCGAGCTCCTCAACAACCCGGTCGCGTGCGGCGCGGGCCTCCTGGTCAAGTCGATCCCGACCACCAACGCCGACGAGGGCATGCTCGATGGCACGAGTGTCTCGACGATCGCGTCGCCGTGCGGCGGCGGCGCCGGCGCGCCGGCCGTCGCGTACCAGCTGTATCTCCAGAAGCCGAAGGTCGTCGAGATCTCGACCGACGACGCGAACACCACCGCGGACACCGTGATCGACGTTCGCAAGACCGAGTGCACCACGGCGGCCGCCGAGATCGCGTGCAACGACAACATCGTCGGCAACACCAACAAGGCATCGAAGGTCACGGTGTCGCTCGCGGCCGGCAACTACTACATCATCGTCGGCGCCCACGACTCCGCTTCGGGCGGCGCGTACGCGATGACCGTCAAGTTGTTCGCGGGCGAAGGCTCGGTGTGCTCGCAGACCACCGAGTGCGGCCCCGGCCTCGTTTGCCGCGTCCCGCTCAACGGCACCGGCCTGTCGTGCCAGCAGCCGATGTGCAAGGACGGCGTGGACGACGACGCCGACGGCAAGAACGACTATCCGACCGACCCCGGCTGCGCGACGCCCGACGACAACAGCGAGACCGACAGCTGCCCGGGCGTGGGCCCGAACTGCCCCGAGTGCGGCGACGGCGTCGACAACGACACCGACACGAAGACTGACTACCCGATGGACACCACCTGCATGGCCGCCGGCGACTCCAGCGAGGCGTGCATCACCACGGATGGCGTGACGCTCCTCACCTCGGGCATGACCACGGACACGACGGTCGGCGCGGTCAACGACGTCCGCCCGGCGTGCGCATCGACGTTCACGCACACCGCGCCCGATCAGACGTATCGCCTCGATGTGCCGGCGCTCAGCGTCCTCGACCTCAACATCACGAACCAGACGCCGGCGTTCTGGGACACGGTGACCGCGCTCTACAACTCCACCTGCGGCGGCACCGCGGTGGCGTGCAGCGACGCGACGGCGATGCACCTGACCAACGTCGCCGCGGGCGCCTACTTCTTCGTCGTCGACGGCTACAGCACGGCGATGGGCGCCTACACGATCTCGCTCTCGGGGAAGATCCAGAACAACGGGAGCTGCGAGAGCGTGCTCGCGCAGTCCGGGGCGCTGACCTGCGGGACTGGCTACACATGCAAGGGCACGGTTGGCGCACGCACCTGCCAACCCGGCCTGTGCGGCGACGGCCTCGACAACGATGGCGACGGCAAGATTGACTACCCGTTCGACCCGGGCTGCGATTCGGTCGCCGACGACACCGAAGCGAACCCGGCGACCGCGCCGGTGTGCGCCGACGGGATGGACAATGACACCGACACGCTGACCGACTGGCCGAACGACTACGGCTGCTCGGCCGCGTCCGGAACGACCGAAGTGTTCTGCGCCGGCGAGACGAACCCGACGGCGTTGATCACGAGCGCAACGACCGCGGGAACCACCGTCGGCAAGACAAACGACTTCGCGACACAATCATGCTCAAGCACGGCGACGGGCCCGGACGTGACCTTTGCGCTCGCCTTGCCCGTGCCCGTCGCGACGCTCGTGCTTGACACGAACAATGCGGCTTTCGACACGATCCTCGCTGTTCGCGATACGCAGTGCATGACGGCGGTCGGTTGCAACGATGACGGTGGCACTCCCAATCTCGCCTCGTTGCTGACGATGACGAACGTCGCGGCTGGCACCTATGCGGTAACCGTCGATGGATTCTCGGGCGCCGCCGGCGCGTTCACGCTGACCGTCAAGGGCACGGTCGCCCCGCAGACGGCGTGCAGCTCGCCGCTGTTCTCCGGCGGCGCGAACGCCATGCTTGCCTGCCCCGCGGGCACCACGTGCACCGGCACGCCCGCGAAGTGCCAGTAGCTGCGCAGTCGTCGCAGAATCTGTGAGCCTCCGTGCGAACGCGCGCGGAGGTGATCGCGTGTGACGCTCCGTCTCGTTGACGGAGTCGCGTTCACTTGCGACGGTGGGCGCCCCTTCGGAGGCCACCTGATGCGCGCGACCAGCTTTGCGATCGTGACGGCGTTCTTCACCGTCCTCTCTGCCTGCGGTGACAACGCGATGACGCAGATCGACGCCCCGCCGGTCGACGTGGTGTCCGGACCGAAGTGCAACGACGGCATCGACAACGATGGCGACGGCAAGATCGACTATCCCTCGGATCCCGGATGCGTCGTGCCGCAGCAGGATGACGAGAAGGACGACTGCCCCGCGGGACCGAGCTGCCCGCAGTGCGCGAATGGTGTCGACGACGACGGCAACGGATCGACCGACTATCCGAACGATCCTGGATGCACGGCGGCCTCCGATCCGTTCGAGTTCGTCAACAACCCGGTCGCCTGCGGCGCGGGCCTCATCATCAAGCAGCTGCCGAGCAACGGCATGGATACCGGCACCCTCGACGCGGCCACGAGCATGTCGGGTATCGGTTCGACGTGCGGCGGCGGTGCGGCCGCGGCCGCCTACGCCTACCAGATCTCGCTGACCCAGCCGAAGGTGCTGGTCGCGACGACCGCGGGCTCGACGATGGACACCGTCCTCGACCTCCGCGGTTCGAACTGCACGACCACCGCGATCGAGTGCAACGACAACGCCGTCGGGGTGACGGATGGCACGTCGAAGCTGACGCGCTCGCTCCCCGCGGGCAACTACTACCTGATCGTCGAGGGCAAGGACACCACCGAGTTCGGCGAGTACACGCTCGAGGTGAGTCTGTTCACCGGCGAGGGCGAGAGCTGCAACGGCACCAGCCAGTGCGGCCCAGGCCTCGTCTGCCGGACGCCGCTCAACGGGACCATGGGCATGGTGTGCACGCAGCCGATGTGCAGCGACACCGTCGACGACGATGCCGACGGCAAGAACGACTATCCGACCGACCCGGGCTGCGATTCGCCCGACGACAACGACGAGACGGATACTTGCCCGAACGGCGCCACCTGCCCCGCGTGCAGCAACACGATCGACGATGACAACGACACGTTCACCGACTACCCGCTCGACACGTCGTGCACGTCGGCCGCCGGCAACAGCGAGGCCTGCAGCGGCGAGCAAGATCCGATCACGTCGATCACGATGCCCACGACCAGCGGCACGCTCGTCGGTGCGCACGACAACCACAACCCGAGCTGCGGCTCCGACGGTGGTGGCGACATCCTCTACACGCTGAAGTTGCCCCCGATGCGCTCGATCGTCCTCGATACCGAGGGCACGTCCGGCGACACGCTGCTCTCGTTGCTCCCGGCCACGTGCACCGAGCCGAGCCTGGCGTGCGATGACGACGGCGGAACCTCGGGCAATTCGTCGCGCCTCGCACTCACGAACCTCGCCGCCGGCGTCTACATCGTCGCGGTCGACAACTACAACGCCACCAAGCCCCCGGCGCCGTACGACCTCCACCTGACCGGCATCATCACCCCCGGCGGCGCATGCAACCCAGCCGACACGCTCGGTGGCGCGCTCGCGTGCCCGGCCACGAACCCGTGCGTCGGCGCCACCGGCGCGATGCGCTGCATGCCGAGCGCGTGCGGCGACGGCATCGACAACGACGGCGATACGAAGATGGACTACCCGGCCGATCCCGGGTGCGCCACGCTCGACGACACCGACGAGGCTGACACCTGCCCCGGCGTGGGCCCGGGCTGCCCCGAGTGCTCCGATGGCGCGGACAACGACAACGACGGTCAGGCCGACTACCCGAACGACACCAACTGCGTCGCGCCGTCCACCGCCTCCGAGGGCTGCGTCTCGACCGACGGCGTCGAGACGCTCGTGATGCCGACGACGATGGGCACCACGGTCGGCGCGGTCAACGACGTCAAGGTCGCGTGTGCGACCACCGGGACGCACACGGCGCCCGACAAGACGTACTCGCTGTCGTTGCCGGCGATGCGCAACCTGACGATCCTCAACACCAACACGTTCGACCAGGCGGTGGCGCTCTACAACTCCACGTGCGGTGGCACCGCGCTGCAGTGCCGCGACGAACCCGAGACGATCGCGCTCACGAACGTGGCCGCCGGCCTCTACTTCTACGTCGTCGATGGCTACTCGAGCGGCACCGGCGCGTACACGATCACCGTCAGCGGAACGATCCAGAACGGTGCGAGCTGCGAGTCGCCGCTCGCCCAGAACGGCGCGATCACCTGCGGCTCGGGCTTCACGTGCCGCGGCACGGTCGGCGCACGCACCTGCCAGGCGGCGGCGTGCGGCGACGGCGTCGACAACGATGGCGACGGCATCGCGGACTACCCGAACGATCCGGGCTGCAGCTCGACCAGCGACAACGACGAGGCCGATACTTGCCCCGGCGTCAGCGCGGGCTGCCCGCAGTGCAGCGACGGCGTCGATAACGACGGCGACTTCCTGATCGACTACCCGAACGACCCGAGCTGCGCGACGGCGTCCGGAACCACCGAGGCGTGCTTCTCGAGCGAGGCGATCACCACGATCGCCCTACCGATGACCGCCGACACGACGGTGGGCGCGACGAACGATGACTCGCCCGCGTGCAGCGCGGCGATCAACACGGCACCCGACAAGGTCTACAAGCTCACCGTGCCGCGGCTGACCAGCCTCTCCCTGGTCAACATGAACTCGTTCGACGCGGTGGTCTCGCTGCTCGACAGCACCTGCAGCGGTACGCCGGTGGCGTGCAGCGATACGCCCGAGGACCTGACGCTCGGCGCACTCCCTCCCGGCACCTACTACTACGTGGTCGACGGTGCGGGCTCCACGGCGGGCGCCGCGTACACGATCATCGCCAGCGGCAAGATCGCCGGGGGCGAGAGCTGCGAAGGTGCGCTCGCGGTGGCCGGCGTGCTGGCCTGCGCCGATGGCTTCGCGTGCAAGGGCACCGCCGGATCGCGCACGTGCCAGGCCGCGCAGTGCGCCGACGGCATGGACAACGACACCGACACGAAGACGGACTACCCGTTCGATCCGGGCTGCGACTCGCGCAACGATGACAGCGAGACGGATCCGGCGACCGCGCCGGTGTGCGCGAACGGCCTGGACGACGACACCGACACCACGATGGACTTCCCGGGCGACTACGGCTGCGCATCCGCCTCCGGGACCAGCGAGGTGTTCTGCACCGGCGAGGCCGATCCGACGAGCCTCATCACGACCACCCCGGTGACCGGCACCACCGTGGGTCTGATGAACAACTTCGCCACGCAGACCTGCCAGGGCACCGCGACCGGCCCAGACGTCGCGTACGCGTTGCAGCTGCCGGTGCCCGTGACCACGCTGCTGCTCGACCTCAGCACGTCGTCCTACGACACCGTCCTGTCGTTCCGCGATACCTCGTGCGCGACCAGCCTCGGCTGCGACGACGACAGCGGCGATCCCGGCACGCAGTCGAAGCTGACCGTGACCAACGTGGCGCCCGGTGGCTACGCGATCATCGTCGACGGCTACAGCGGTGCAGCCGGCGCGTACACGCTGGCGGTGAAGGGCACCGTCGCCGTGGGCACGTCGTGCACCTCGCCCCTGTTCGCGGCCGGCGTCCTCGCCTGCCCGATCGGCACGACGTGCACCGGCACCACGCCGGTCTGCCAGTAGCCACAGAGAGTAGCTACGCGGCCTTCACGCGGCCGCGCCGCGCGCCCTCCACCCGGAGCGCCGCGGCGCGCGCGTTCATCACGCGCTCCTCCGCGTCATCGCGGTGGTCGTAGCCGAGCAGGTGACACAGACCGTGCGATGCGAGGTGCAGGAGCTCGGTCGCGAGCCCTCGCTTCGCCTGCTTCCGCGCCGTGTCGATCGAGATCACGATGTCTCCGAGCAGCTCGGGGTGGAGCGCACCCGCGGGGCCTTCGCGCTGCGCGAACGCGAGCACGTCGGTCGCCTTGTCCTTGCCGCGGAACTCGCGGTTGAGGATGCGGATCTCCTTGTCCGTGGTCAGCCGCAGGCCGACCTCGAAGTCCGCGTGGCCGTCGGACTTCGCCGCGGCGCGCACCATGCGGCCAACCTCGGCCTGCAGGCGCTTGACGAGTGCGGCCGGGAGCGCGATGCCGTCGTCGACCGCGAGATCGAGCGCCATCGCTACGAGCGGTCGGGGCGCTGGGTGATCGCCCACACGCGCGACTGGAGGAACACCTCGAACAGCTCGGTGTCGAGCTGCCCGCGCTTGACCTCCGAACCCACGATATCGAGCGCCTTCTCGGTCGACATCGCCTTCTTGTAGGGGCGGTCGCTCGCGGTCAGCGCGTCGTAGATGTCACTGATCGCCATCATGCGGGCGGGGATCGGAATCTGATCGCCCTTGAGCGCCTTGGGATAGCCGGAGCCATCGAGCTTCTCGTGGTGGGCGTGCGCGATATCGGGTACGTCGCGGAGCGTGCGGCTCCACGGGATCCGGCTCAGGAACGAGAACGAGTGGACGACGTGGCTGTTGATCTCCAGCCGCTCCTTCTCGGTCAGCGAACCGCGGCGGATCTGGAGGCACGACGCCTCGTCGTGCGTGAGCACCGGGTGGTGGGTGCCGTCGTCGTCGTGAAACGACATCCCGGCGATGGTGGCGATCCGCTCGAACCCGCCCTGGTCGAGCACGGTCGGCTCGTTGGCGTTGAGGATGAACTTGATGATGTCGTCGAGCTCCGCGACCTTCGCGATGATGTCCGAGTCGACCGCCGCGAGGCGCTCGGCAATCTGTTCTCGCGACGCCTCGGTCAGGTAACGAACCTTGGACTCGAGCCCCTCGATCTTGTAGCCGCGCTTGATGAGCTGGAAGCGCTGCAGGATCATCTCGCGCTCGTGCTCGTACAGCTTCTTCGCCTTGACCAGCACGTGCTCGCGCACGCCGACCTTGCCGAAGTCGTGGAGCAGCGCCGCGTACTCGATCTGCTTGAGGTCGTCGCGAGAGAACCGGACCTCGCGGTAATGACCCGTCTCGGTGCGATTGACCGCCTTCGCGAGCCCGATCGTGAGCTCGGCGACGCGCTCCGAATGACCCGACGTGGTGGGATCGCGCGACTCGATCGCGGTGACCGCCGCCTTCACGAAGCCGTCGAACAGCGTCTTCACTTCTTCATAGAGGAGGACGTTCTCGAGGGCGATGCCAGCCTGCGATGCGAGGGCGAAGATGTACGCCTCGGAGACGTCGTCGAACGGGACCACGCCGCTCTCGAAGTCGCTCGGCAGATCGAGGGTGATCCAGCCCTTCGCGCGCTTGTTGATCAGCTGGATGACCCCGATCACCTCCGCGCGGGCGGAGATCATCGGCACCGCGAGCACCGAGCGCGTCTGGTAGCGGTACTTGTCGTCGAACGTGCGGTCGTGGACGAAGCCCCAGGGGTTATTGCCCGAGCCGGGTTCGTCGAGCGAGTACAGATCTGGAACGTTGATCCGATCCGCCGAGAGCACGCTCTGCCCGACGATCGACGTCGACGACACCGACATCGTGAAGCCCGCCGGCGGCAGCGTCCGCGAATCGTTCTGCGACACCGCGAACCGCAGCTTGCGCTGCGAGACATCCTCCTCGGCCCCCTCGACGACGTAGATCGAGCCGGCGTCCGCGTTCGTGACCTCGCAGGCACGGCGCAGGATGATCGCGAGGAGCGACTGGATGTCGCGCTCCTGCGACAGCGCGCGGCCGATCGAGATCAGCATGTCGTTCTCGTGGCGGCTGCGCTCGAGCTCGAGCTCCAGCGCCGCCGACGCCATGCGCTGCGCGATCGCCTCGGATCGCGCGCGCAAGGTCAGGAGCAGCCGCGTCATCCCGATCGGCGCCGCGACCGCGGTCATGTCGGCATCCGCGGGCATCTTGTCGAGGTTGGCCTCCTCGAGCTCGGCGTCGGTGCCGACCACGAGCAGCGAGTAGTTGCCCGACCGCGCGCGCACGAGGTGCGGAGCGAGCTGGTCTGGATCGCGCCACACCTCCGGCCACGCGATCACCAGGAGGACTGGCATCCGGGACCGCTGCGCGACCACCTCGAGCTCGATCCACCCATCGCCTTGCCGGCGCACGCGATAGCCCAGCATCCGCCGATCGCGAGCGACCGCGTTGACCAGGTCGTCTGGGCTGGCCACCACCACGGTCACGAATCTATCCCATCCGCCTTGGGCACGGGTGCCACCGAGGCCTCTTCCCTCGACTGGAACTTCGCCCGGTCGCGCGCGTCGTAAGCGCGGATCAGCGCCGCGACGAGGGGGTGTCGCACGACGTCCGCATCCGTGAACTCGACGAGACCGATGCCCCGGATCCCGTCGACGAGCTCGAGCGCATCCCGGAGCCCGCTGCGCTCGCCGCGCGGCAGATCGGTCTGCGTGACGTCGCCCGTGATCACCGCCTTCGAGTCGAAGCCCATCCGCGTGAGGAACATCTTCATCTGCGCGGCCAAGGTGTTCTGCGCCTCGTCGAGGATGATGAACGATCCAGAGAGCGTGTTGTGGGTCACGATGAAGTCATCGGTGACGTACAGCTGGTCGGGTGCATCGACCGCAATGCACACCGTCTCGGCGCGCCCCTCCGGCTCGATCGAGTCGACGTACCGCTGCGGACGTCCCCCACCATGTCCTGCGTAGAGCGCAGACTTGCGCGCCAGACGGAACGGCTTGGCGTCTTCGGGGAGACGAATGTCCAGCACGAACGAATCGTTCCGATGCTCGACGGGGCGCCCGTTCGCGAACCCGGGGCGTCGGCCTTCCGCAGCCCGCATTCGCCAGTACGCGACGCCGCCGAGGGAGCGCACGAGGAA
>JAYVLW010000929.1:0-9464 GCA_043759315.1 Myxococcales bacterium | reverse complement strand
CTTCGACGACCTCTGGCAGCTCCGCATCATCGAGCTGCATCGGCTCGAGGGAATCGCGGGTGCCGCGTGCGAGCTTCATGTGCTCGTCGTCCTCGCCAGCGCCCTTGGCTCGGCGCCGCTCTGGAGGAGGGCTCTTTGCCATGAACTGTAACGCTCGCCTGGAACCTGCCTTCAGGCAAGCGCTACCTGGCGACTACCTGAGGCCCGAAGGTGTGCCGGGACGCTCAGCTGTTTAGCGAGTAGTCCACAACACCGCGGAACGCCCCGCGATCTGCTCGGTGAACGAATTCTCGTCGGTGGAGGTGGTCAGTCGCCTGACACGCCCACGTGCATCATTTCGCTACGATCTGGCCCTCCGCCTTGAGGAGCTCGGCGGTCAGCACCGCGCCGCCGGCGGCCCCGCGGATCGTGTTGTGCGAGAGCGCCACGAACCGCCAGTCGAACACCGCATCGGGACGCAGCCGTCCGATCGACACGGCCTGGCCATGGCCAGCATCGCGATCGAGCCTGGTCTGCGGGCGGGTGTCATCGTCGAAGTAGTTGAGGAACGGTTTGGGCGCGCTCGGCAGGCCGAGCTGCTGCGGCTTCCCGCCGAACTCCTTCCACGCGGACAGGATCTGGTCACGTGACGGCTTGGTGGCGAACGCGACGAACACGGCGGCCATGTGACCATCGCTCACCGGCACACGAATGCATTGCGCGGTGATCACGGGTGCAGTCGCGTTCACGATGCGACCGCCTTCGATCTTGCCCCACACCTTGAGCGGCTCCTGCTCGCTCTTCTCTTCTTCGCCCTTGATGAAGGGGATCACGTTGTCGACCATCTCGGGCCAGCTCTCGAACGTCTTGCCCGCGCCGGAGATCGCCTGGTACGTGCACACCGCGATCTTCGTGGGCCCGAACGACCACAGGGGATGGATCGCCGGGACGTAGCTCTGGATCGAGCAGTTGGGCTTGACCGCGATGAAGCCGCGCTTCGTGCCGAGCCGCTTCTTCTGCGCCTCGATCACGCCCAGGTGATCGGCGTTGATCTCCGGGATCATCATCGGTACGTCCGGCGTCCAGCGGTGCGCCGAGTTGTTCGACACCACCGGCGTCTCGGCCTTCGCGTAGTCGTCCTCGAGCTTCGCGGTGGCGGCCTGGTCCATGTCGACGGCGCAGAACACGAAATCGACCTGGCTCGCGATGGCATCGACGTCGGCCGCGTTGCCGACCACCAGCTTCGCCGCGGTCGGCGGAATGTCACCGCCGAGCGTCCAGCGTCCCGACACGGCGTCGGCGTATGGTTTGCCTGCAGAGCTCGGGCTCGCTGCGACCACCGTCACCCCGAACCACGGGTGCCCCTCGAGAAGGGAAACGAACCTCTGACCGACCATGCCGGTCGCGCCGAGGACGCCGACCTTGAGCTTGTTTGCCATTGCGACGAGGAATCTACCTCGATCTTTGCAATCGGGCTTGCAGTCTTACAAGCGATCCTGAAGATAGCGGCCCAGACATGCCGTTGCTCGAAGGCCTCCGCGTCATCCATTCCAAGATCCATGGCTACGGCGTGATCACCACGCGCGCGTTCACCGCGGGCGAGACGGTCTGCTTTGGCGACGGCGTCCTCTACCAGGCGGACGCCGAGTTCGATGACACGTATGCGCTGATCCTCCCCGGCGAGGACTCGGGGCAGGGGGATCCGCTGTTCTGGGACCTGGCGTGCCAGACGCGCTGGTTCAATCACTCGTGCGATCCCAACTCCGACGTCCACTCGAAGTGGGACCACGCCGAGAACACGATGCGCGCGTGGTGGGTCGCGCGGCGGGACATCCCGATCGGCGAAGAGATCACGTACGACTACGCGTTCGTCGCCGAGGTGGCCGAGGCCTGCCACTGTGGCGCGGCGAGCTGTCGGGGGCTGATCGTCGACGACGACCCGGAGAACCTGGCGAACCTCCCCGAGCACCTGAAGCCGCTGTTGCGCGTTCCGGCGCCGGGAACACGCGTCGCTTCGTGACTTGATCTACGATTCGTTGCCATGAGCACGCGGATCGGGATCTTGACCGGCGGAGGCGATTGCCCCGGTCTCAACGGAGTGATCCGCGCGGTCACCCTCCATGCGCGGCAGACCTTCGGCTGGGAGGTCGTCGGGATCCGCAACGGCTTCGAGGGGCTCTACGAGGAGGAGTACGTCGACCTCACGGCGCCGATCGTCCAGCACCTGCTCCCGCGCGGCGGCACCATGCTGGGCTCGAGTAACCGAGCGAACCCGTTCGCATACCCGGTCAAGCTGCCCGATGGCCGCGTCGAGATCCACGATGTGTCGGTGCGCTGCCTCGCGAACCTCGCGAAGCTCGACCTGCACGGCCTGATCGTCGTTGGCGGAGACGGCACGATGTCGTTCGCACAGCGGTTCATCCAGCGCGGAGCGACACGCCTCGTCGGCGTGCCGAAGACGATCGACAACGATCTCGAAGCGACGGACTACACGGTGGGCTTCCAGACCGCGGTGGAGATCGTCGTCGACGCGCTCGAGCGCCTGCACACCACGGCGGAGAGCCACGAGCGGATCATGATCGTGGAGGTCATGGGCCGCTACGCCGGCTGGATCGCGCTGACCTCGGCGCTGGCGGGCGGCGCGCATGTCTGCTTGATCCCCGAGCTCGAGTACGACCCCGATCGCGTGATCGAGGCGTTCCACCGGCGCCACGGGCGAGGCGTCAGCTACTCGATCGTCGTCGTCGCGGAGGGCGCGAGGATCAAGGGCGGTCACCTCTCGGTCGTGGCGCCCGGATCGGTGGTCCACCAGGAGCGTCTCGGAGGCGCCGCACAGCGCCTCGCCGACATCATCAATGCAAAGACCGACTACGAGGTCCGCACGACGGTGCTCGGCCACGTCCAGCGCGGCGGCCGCCCGTGCGCGTTCGATCGCGAGCTCGCCACGCGATTCGGCGTGAAGGCCGTCGACCTCATCTCCGAGGGCGCGTTCGGACACGTCGCCGCGCTCGAGGCCGGCAAGCTCGTGGCGAAGCCCATGGAGCTAGCCGTGAAGAAGTTGAAGCTCGTCGATCCGGCGGGCGAGCTCGTGCGCACCGCCAAGTGCGTCGGGATCGAGCTCGGCGGCTAGCGCATCGATAGGCGCTTCGATAAGGTGCTCGGCGTGAGCGACCTCGTCGGACCGAACGGCACGACTCCCATCATCGGCGCATGGGACCACGCGCTGCTCGATCCCAACCTCGAGGACGCTCAGATCGTGCACTCGCTCGATCGCCTCGCCGGCATGCCCGGCACGATGGGCCGCGCCGAGACCACGTACCGCCAGAAGCTGCGGCTCAAGAGCTGGCAGTACATGACGGCGTCGACGGACCAGCTGTTCATCGCGTTCGTGGTCGGCACCGCCGGGTTCGCGAGCAACGGCTTCGTCTACGCCGCGGAGCTCGGCACGGGGAAGGTCCACAAGAAGTTCGCGATCACGCCGCTCCAGCTCGGTACATGCGTCGCTCCGTCCAGCGCCACCGGCGCGCACACCTTCCGTACGCGCGGGCTCGACGTGGCGATCGACAACCTCGAGGGTGGTCGTCGGTTCGCCGTGCACGTGGCTGCGAAGACCGAGGGTGGCGGCCAGCTGGTCGCCGATCTGGCGTTCTCGAGCCAGCCCGCCGACGAGCATCTCTCGCTGTGCGTACCGCTCCCCGGTGGCCGCTGGAACTACACGCACAAGTTCGCCGCGTTCACGGTGTCCGGAAGCGTCGAGCTCGACGGCCGCACCATCGCGTTCGCCCCGGATCGCTCGTACGGCACGCTCGACTTCACGAAGATGTACGCATTGCGCCACGCGGTGTGGAAGTGGGTGGCGCTGTGCGGCCGCACGAAGCACGGCGAGGTGATCGGGCTCAATCTCGTCGATCCGACGCCTGATGCACCGGTCAGCGAGAACGCGGTGTGGGTCGGTGGCAAGCGCGAGGCCATCACCGGCGTCGAGCTGGCGTCGCAGACCGCGGAAGGCGCGAGCCCCTGGCGGATCCGGGCGGACAACATCGATATCTCGATGAAGGCCGTCGCCCACGTGTCGCAGCGCCTCGATCTCCCGCTCGTGCGGAATCGCCTGCGCCATGTGATCGGCGCGTTCACGGGCCGCCTGCGCACCGCCAACGGCCGTGTTCACGACCTCGAACACGTCATCGGCATCGCCGAGGACTTCGATACCTGGTGGTAGCCACCGCCGCCAAGCCGCCGCGCTGCCACGCGCCGCTAATCCGCCACCGCCGCCAAGCCGCCGCGCCGCCAAGCCGCCTCATTCGCTTCCTGGCACTGCCGGGCTTTTTGATTGCCGCCAAGCCGCCAAGAACGCCAAGGGAAGGAGGGGCCCGTCGCGAGCCTTCTGCAGAGCACGGACGTTCTGCCGTCGTTGCTCCGGGCGCTCGCGCGCGCTTTCGCGCGCTCGCCCACGACCGTTTTGCGCGCCCCCTTGTCTGGCCGCGAGCATCCCGAGCATCCCCCGAGCATCCCGAGCATCCCAACCGCGGCGAACAACGGTGACCGCGGGAGCATGGAGAACGGGATCTGGGCGAGCGCGCAAAAGTGCGCGCGAGCGCACGGGGCAACGACGGCAGAACATCCGCGCTCTCGACGAGGCAGTGACGGGGCCTCCAATTCCTTGGCGCTCTTGGCGGCTTGGCGGCCAATCAACAAGCACGGCAGTGCCGGCGAGCGAATGCGCCGCGGGGGGGGCGCGGCGGGCGCGGCGGGCGCGCCGGGCGCGGCGGCTTGGCGGCCGTTACGTGGTCGCGGTGGGCTGCTGCAGCAGCGTCTCGCCGTCGCGCACGTAGGTCGAGCCGGGGATCGCCTTCGCGGTGCGCTTGCCCACGGCGGCCAGCTCGGCGAGCCCGGCGTAGGACTTCGCGCGCGATAGCGAGATCGCGGCGATCGACACGCTCATGACCGGAAACTTCCGCTGCACGCCAAACCGATCCTTGGTCTCGATGTAGCCGCGCTTGCGGTCCGCCGGGTCGTAGTAGAGACGGATCAGCTGGTCGAAGCGCTCGCAGATGCCCTTGCAGACGTCGTCGACGCGGTCGGCGGAGGTCACGAACACGAAGTCGTCGCCAGCGATGTGACCGATGAAGTCGCCCGGGTTGCCGCGCTGGGTGACGATATTGCGGATCACGTCGCCGGTCTGGCGGATCACCGCGTTCGCCTTCGCGTAGCCGTAGTAGTCGTTGAACGCCTTCAGGTTATCGAGGTCGAGGTAGCACGCAGCCGCGGATGGCTCGCCGCTCTCGATCTGGCGCTCGATCTCGTACTGGATCGCATCCGCACCGGGAAGCTGCGTGGTCGGCGAGGCGCCGAGCTCGCGCGCCTGGCGATCGAGCGCTTTCGCGACGCGCGCGAGGAGCTCGGCCGCGTCGAATGGCTTGACCATGTAGTCCTCGGCGCCGGAGCGGAACGCTCGGACCTTGTCGGCGGTGTCACCGCGCGCCGACAGGAACATGATCGGCGCCATGCCGATCGAGGCGTCGGCGCGGATCATCTCCGCGGTCCGATAACCGTCGATGCCGGGCATCAGCACGTCCAGCAAGATCATGTCGGGGCGAAACCGCCGCGCCTCCGCGAGCGCGGCATTCGCGTTGGCCGCGTCACGGACCTGATAGCCACCGAGCTCGAGGACCTCGCGGCAGATCATGCGGATCGAAGGATCGTCGTCGACCACCATGACGCGCGGCGCCTCGCGGCGCCCGGACTCGACGAGGCGCAGGCAGGCGTCGCGGAACACCGCTGGCTGGATCGGGAACTCGAGCAGGTCATCGGCGCCCGCGGCGAGGAGATCGGTGCGACGGTCGGCCTCTCCGACAACCATCACCGCTGTCTTCGTCGTGTCCGGATCGTGCTCGAGGATCGCGAGCAGCGGGAGCGCATCGGCCATCGCGCCGGCGATCACCGCGAGGGCAGGGTGCTCGGCGCGCGCGATGGCGAGCGCGCTGTCGACGTCGTTCGCGACCAGCACGCGATCGGTCAGCGACATCAGCAAACCCTTGAGCAGCAGTGCACGACGGGGATCGTCATCGACGACGAGCGCACACGCACCCTCGCCGAGACCGCGGCGCCGCGGCGGCCCCTCGTTCGGGTTCGGCATCTGCGCGGACTTGTCGGACTTCGCAGAGACCGGCAGCGTGAACACGAACTTCGTGCCGGTCGCACTCGACTCGACCCAGATCCGTCCGCCGTGCGCTTCGATGATCGTGCGCGAGATCGAGAGGCCGAGCGCCGTGCCGCCGACGCGCCGGCTCGATGCGGAGAACGGTTCGAACACGCGCTCGCGATCCTCGGGAGCGATCGGATCGCCGGAGTTGTGCACGGAGACACCGACCGCGTCCTCGGAGAGCGGAGGGCCGAACACCTGGACGTCGATCACGCCGCCGCTGGGCGCGAACCGCACGGCATTCGTGACGAGGTTGCCGAGCACCTGCGCGAGCCGCTCGGGGTCGCCGAGGATCGAGATGTCCTCCGCCGATGCACCGAGCACGATCGTCAGCTGCTTCGCGGCGGCGGCGGCACGGTATCGATCGATGACTTCGCGGGCGAGGCGATCGAGCTGCACCGGCGCATTCGCGATCGTGATGGATCCAGACTGCGCGCGCGCGAGGTCCATCAACTGATCGACGAGCTGGTTCATCCGTGTCGCGGCCTGGCGGGCCATGTCGACGTAGCGGAGCTGGCGGTCGGAGAGCGCGCCCGCGTAGCCCGACAGCACGATGTCGAGCGCCCCAGCGATCGAGGTCAGAGGCGTGCGCAGCTCGTGCGACATCACCTGCGCGAACTCCGCGCGACGGCGGGCGACGTCGGCGGTGTCACCGAGGTCGCGGAGGATCACGATCGCACCGATCGAGCGCGAGGCGCCCTCGTCGCGGAGCGGGGTCACCACGGAGTGCAGCACCCGGTCGCCGATGCGGACTTCCTCTCGGATCGGCTGACCGTCGCTCGATCCCGCGGCGAGATCGAACGGGTAGAACCCGACGGTGTCTTTCAGATATGTGGTGTCGACGACGGCATCGCTCGGGATGCCGAGCATCTCTCGCGCCGAAGCGTTGACGAACACCTCACCGCTGCGCGTGTCAGCGACGATCGCCCCATCCGCCATCGCTTCGATGGCCGCACGCAGCGCGGGCAACCCGACTGACATCTGTCATCTAGCATACCAAAATCGCCGACTCAGGTCTCGTCGGCATCCTGGCGACGGAACGTGCGCTCCAGCGCGGCGTAATACCCGCCCTTTGCGACCAGCTCGGCGTGGTGGCCCTGCTCGAGCACGGTGCCCTTGTCGACCACCACGATGAGGTCCGCGTTGCGGATGGTCGACAGCCGGTGCGCGATCACGAGCGTGGTGCGGCCCTTCATCAGCTCCGCCACGCCCTTCTCGATCAGGCGCTCGGCCTCCGGATCGACGTGCGCGGTCGCTTCGTCGAGGATCAGGATCTCGGGGTCGCGGAGCAGCGCGCGCGCGAATGCCACGAGCTGGCGTTCTCCCGCGGAGAAGTTCGAGCCGCGCTCCGCGACCTGGGTGTCGAGCCCGCTCTTGCGCCGTGCCAGCGCGCGATCGAGCCCGACGCGGCGCACGGCCTCGTCGAGCTGCTCGCGCGTGTACTCCTGGCCCATCGCGATGTTCTCGGCGAGCGTGCCGGCGAACAGGAGCACGTCCTGGCTGACCACGGTGATCCGGCGACGGAGCTCGGCGAGCGGGATATCGCGGATGTCCACACCGTCGAGCTTGATGCCGCCGCGGTCGCGCTCGTAGAGCCGGGTCAGGAGCTTGATCACGGTGGACTTGCCCGAGCCCGTCGCACCGACAACGGCGACCGTCGCGCCGCGCGGCACACGCATGTCGAGCCCCCGAAGGATCGGCTCCGCCCCGTAGCTGAAGTGCACGTTCGCGAGCTCGATCGCCGGCGCCTGCTTGTTCGACTTCGGCGGCGGGCCATCGCCACGGGTGGCCTTCGGATCGGATGCTCCATCCGGCTCGTCGGTGTCCAGCAGCTGAAAGATCCGCTCGCTCGCCGCCATCGCGCCCTGCATCACCGCGTACTTCTGCGACAGGTCGCGCACCGGGATGAAGAACTTGTTGATGTACTCGATGAACACGACGACCACGCCGATCATCGGGATGCTCTCGGCGCGATGCCCGGCCGCGTACCAGATGACCACGCCGATCGCCATCGAGCCGATCGCTTCGACGATCGCGTACATCGCGGAGTCCGCGCGGATCTGACCGAGGTACGCGTCGCGATGGCCGGCGTTGATCTCGTCGTACTCCCGCTGCGCGGTGGTCGCGCGGCCGAGGAGCTGCACCACCTTGATGCCCGAGAGATGCTCCTGTGCGAACGCATTCATCGCGGCGAGCCGCACGCGGATCTGGCGGAACGACGCCCGCATCAGCCGCCGCGCGTACTCGACGAGCACCACGAGGAGCGGCAGCGTCGCGAATGTCAGGAGCGCGAGCGCGGCGTCGATCCGCAGCATGACGACCACGATCGCGGCCATCTTCACGAAGTCCGCGACCAGCGTGATCGCGCCCTGGGCGAACATCTCGTTCAAGCTCTCGATGTCGTTGGTCATCCGCGTCATCAAGCGGCCGACGGGGATCCGGTCGAAGAACGCGGCGCGCTGTGAGAGGACCTTGTCGAAGATCGCGATGCGCAGCGCGTGCATCGTGCGCTGCCCGGCGAGCTGCAGGTACCAGGTCTCGCAGAACCCCGAGGCTCCCTGCGCGAGCACGAGGCCCATGTAGATCGCCGCGTCGATCGGCAGCGGGCCGATGTCGCCGGTCAGGATGTGCGTGGTGAGCGCGTAGCGGAACAGTGCCGGTTGCGCGAGCTCGAGCGCGATCGTGACCGGCATGAAGCATGCCCATGCGAGGAGCAGCTTCCAGTGTGGCCGCACGAAGGGCCAGAGCCGGCGGATCAACGCGATGTCGTACGCCTTGCCGAGCACGACCTCCTCGGCCCCGGCGGCTCGCGGCTGGCTCGCTGCTGGCGTCGCCATCAGCCCACCGCCCCGTGCTGCTTCACGGCTTCGACGTCGAGCTGCGATTTGTACAGATCCTGATACGTACCCGGCTGCGCGAGCAGCTCCTCGTGCGTGCCGCGCGCGACCACCTTGCCCTCGTCGAGGACGATGATCTGGTCCGCGTCCTTGATCGCCGCCACGCGGTGCGAGATCAGCACGGCCGTTCGCCCGCTCATCACCGCGCGCAGGTGCTTCAAGATCGTGCGCTCGGTCTCCGCATCCACGGACGAGAGCGAGTCGTCGAGCACCAATAGTCGCGGCGCTGCCGCCAGCGCACGCGCGAGCGCCACGCGTTGCCGCTGTCCTCCCGAGAGCGTGATGCCGCGCTCGCCGACGATCGTGCCGAGCCCCTCGGGCATCGCCTGCAGATCGCGCGCGAGGCCGGCGGCCGTCGCAGCCGCGGTGACCTTTGGCTCCGCACG
>JAYVLW010000928.1:0-3147 GCA_043759315.1 Myxococcales bacterium | reverse complement strand
GGCGCCGCCTGGGCCACCGCAGGCATAGGTGCGCTTGGGCGATTCGTTCCGTCCCCCTCCTCCGCCTTTCCCGAGCAAGCCGCGAGAGCTACGGAGATCAGAAGCGCGAACCAAGCTCCACTCAGGACCAGGTGACGTGGCGACATGCGTCCGATCATCGAGCCGTGGGAAACCAGGAGCAACGACAAAGGCGGAGTATCGACCGTGTTTCCAGTTCGTACGCTCTGGCTAGCTGCGTGGCTCGATGCGCGCCGAGCCGATCACAATCGCACTGCGATCGATCGCGGCGAACGTTCGGCGCCTTCGCATCCAACGTGGTCTCACGCAGGAGCAACTTGCAGAAGCGGCGGCGCTCGATAGGCGCACGGTGCAAGCGCTGGAAGCCGGCGGCACTAACCCGACCGCCGCGGTTCTCGTAGCCGTCGCGGATCTCGAGCTGCTCGGCCTGCGGACGAGGGCCGGTAAGAAGCAGAACCGCCGCGGTCACGACATGCGCCGCACCTTCATCACCCTCGCGCGCACCGACGGCGCGATCGACGGCTTGCTCCGCTGGGTCACGCACGGCCCGACGACCGACATGATGGACGTCTACAGCTCGCCGCCGTGGTCCGCGCTCTGCGCAGAAGTCGGGAAGCTCAAGCTCAGCCTGCGCGAGGGCGTGCTCGTCCCCATGCCGAACTGCGGCGCGAGTCGCTGGCTCAAGCCGACCGCCGAAATTGGACGCGATCGGGCACTGGGTGGGCACCGCGCTGATCGCGCTGGCTGTGAACGTGTGCAACCGCTCGTTGCGGTTGCGGTAATAAAAGCGACCCCGACGGGATTCGAACCCGGCGGGGTCATACCAAGTCTCCCCCGCACCAAATGGAGCTGGGCAAATCGTCGACGATTTCTCGGGCCGGTTTGGACCGATTCAGACGGGCCTTCTCAGCAGTTGCAGGCGCCCATCCTGCTGCCGCGTGGCTGCCACGCCGCATTGAAACAGGGGGAGTCGGAAGGGAGGAGGCGGGAAATCCAAGGCGCGCATGGTCTTGTTGTCATTGCAGGATCGCGAATCAGTTGTTGATTTCGATCTGCGCGCCCAGGGTTCGAAGCCCTCCTTCGGAGCCAAGGCGCTTGAGTTTCGAACCTCCACCTCGGAGGTCAACGTAGCTCGAGCGGCTCCTTTCATTCGGCTGCGACGCGACCGTGAACAGCGTGTCGAAGTCCCGGAGGACGTGGTGGAGCTTGTCGGGATCGAGCGGCTCACCGGCGATTCGCGGTGAGGCAGGCCGAGCTACTACGGACCGCCTAGCCTTCACTTCGCAGCTCGCACCAAGTACTTCTTCGCCATCTGGTCGGCTCCGGCTCGTTCGTGATCCCCCTACCCCGGAGCGAGTCCATAGTATTCGCTCAGAGCACTGTCCAACGCCGCTGCGACGGTATCGGGCCGCGAACAACCGACCAGCACCGGTGCGACATAGCGATCCATTACGTGGACGCCCTCCAACCGAAGCTCGAACGGCCAGAAACCGAGTGGCGCCCCGTCATCGGGACCAGGAACGAGCCGCACAGTGACAACACCGATTGAGGTTTCGATCTTCAAACACGCGAGGTCGCTCGAGACAACGATGTGAGCGGTCCGATCAAGGCGACATCGCGCGAGGTCTCTCGCGATGCCCAACGTGATCAATTGCTTGGACATGACCCGAATCCGGTTTGCGTCGTCTCGGCCAATCGAATCGAGGTCTAAGAACGGAAATGGCTCGAGCGGCAGAAAGTTGAGCCAATTGGCGAGCGCGTTTTCGAGCGCCGTGTAGCACCACTCGCGGGGACGTGGCTCCAATGTCTCCTCGCACAGCCGAACCAGTGCTTGGTAAGCCGTGGTGATGATCTCCTGCACCAGCCCAGGAGCTACCTGACTTGACACGATCCAAGCAAGGACAAACCGAAACCGGTGGACCGTCGAGCCGCAGCGCGGCGACTTCACTCGTGCGCATGCCGTACGTCGCGGTGAGCAGGGACATCGTGTGGTCGCGCCGTCCCGTTGGCGTCGATCGCGGCCGACGCGGAGCTGTTTCTCGACGAGCATCGTCCCCACAAGGCGCTCGCAGCGTATCAGCAGGCCTTCGCGATCCTCGAAGCCGCGCTGGGTCCCGACCATCCTGATGTCGCAAGGGTGCTTGTCGGAATCGGTCGCGCCAGGCTCGATCTCGGCGAGCGCGCGCGGGCCGCTGCGGCACTGAGACGAGCCATCGAGATCTACGAGGCGAGCGACGCGGGGGCCGAGGTGATCGCCAACGCACGGCGTGCGCTGGCCCGGGCACAAGGCTCGCAGTAGAGCTACAGCTTCCCCGAGCCGGTCGTCGTCCTGGAACACTTGGCTCGCGGTCGATCGCCGCGAGGAACCGACACTTCACATCCCCTCGAAGCGCAGCAGGCAACCCACGCCGCCGATGCTCATGAGGGGGCGGCTCTCGGCCACCAGCTCGATCTCGACGGAGCTTCGCTCGGCGAGCCGCACGAGCGCCTCCCGGCGCTCGACCGAAACCACCCGCTCGACCGCATCGCAGGCGGAGCACGTCGCCGGCCGTTCGGCGAGCATGTCGATCCATCCGCACTTGCGGCACTGCCAGGCCGGTCCACTGGGATACGTCTTCGCGAGCACGAGCAGATCGGCCCGACCGCTGTGAAGCGCGTCGATCGTACGCTGCGTGCCCGCGACGGCGAGCCCGCCGCGGCGGAGAGCGAGCACGAGCTCGGAGACCGCGTCGAGCGACTCCTGCTGCTCGGTCGCGATGAACCTGTCGAGCGTCTGGGCGACGACGTCGTCGATCCGCGCCAGGGTCGACACCGCGTGGGTGTCGACGAGCCGCTGCTGGAGCGCAGGCGACAACCGGCTCCGCACGAACGCCGTCCGGTGCGCCGGCCCGGCTAGCATGAGGTAGGCGTGCTTGCCCTCGAGGACCAGCTTCTCGACCAGCGCGACCTCCTCGTCGATGACATGGTGATCGCGATCGCGGCGACGGCGCTGGTAATGATCCCGCGTCCACTTGTCGCGCACGCGATCGCGGAGGTCAGGGCTCTGGGTCCACAGCTCCTTCGTGGCGGCGCCGAGGTCGATCTCGATGATGCGCGAGTAGCGCTCGGACGTGATGAACACGACGTAGC
>JAYVLW010000927.1:0-8777 GCA_043759315.1 Myxococcales bacterium | reverse complement strand
ACGAGCTTGCCCCTGCTGGGACCGTGGGTCGAACAGGTCACCTCGCCCATCGGGTCAGCGTAGCGCGACGATGGTCTGGCCGACACGCAAGATGCCTTCCCGTTCGACGCGGGCGTACCAGCGCGACCAGCCGGGCTGCCTGTCGTGATCGATGCGGCGGAACTGCCTGTCGACAAACGACGCGGCGATCTGCTTGCACGGCTCCGTCGGGCGCGTGAGCTGGATGATGACCTCGTCGCCGAGCGCGAACCGTTGACCGACAGCGAGCGTGGCCCATTCGAGGCCGGCGATGTCGACGTTCTCGCCGCACGACCCAGGCGTGAGCGGGTGACCTTCGGCTTGCAGCGCGGTGATCACCTCGACCGCGTACAAGCACAGCGCGCGCTCGGGGCCGCCGTGGATCTTCGTGTGCTCGTGGCCATCGCCCGCGAGGCCGAGGATCGAGCACACGGCCTCGCCGATCGGCAGCTTCGGCACACCGCCCGGCGAGGTGTTGAGCTGGACGATCCGCGCGGTCACCGGTACTTCGCGATCTCCGGTTCGGCCGCGGCGTCGCGCTTCCAGTCGGTGAATGCGGGGAGTGCGTGGATCGCATCCACGTAGGCGCGGCAGGTGGGATCGAGGTCGACGCCGTAGGTGTGGAACCGGGTGGCGACGGGCGCGAACATCACGTCGGCGAGCGTGACCGCGCCGAACAGGAACGGCCCCTTCGAGGTCGCCAGCTGCTCGCGCCAGATCTGCTGGACGCGGCGCGCATCGGCGAGGGCCTCGGGGGTGTGGCCAACGCCGTGCTTGGAGGCGATCACGTCCATCGGCATGTCGCGGCGGAGCGCCGCGAAGCTCGAGTGCATCTCCGCGCTGATCGAGCGCGCGCGGGCACGCTCGGCGCGGTCGGTGGGCCACAGGTGACGCGCCGGGTAGAGCTCGTGGAGGTACTCGCCGATGGCGAGCGAGTCCCAGATCACGAGGCCGTCGTGATGGAGCACCGGCACCCGACCGGCCGGGGAGACCGCCGCGATCTCGGTCGCCGTGGTCGGCGTGTCGAGGAGGATGGTCTTGCACTCGAACGGCGCGCCGGTCTGCGCGACAGCGAGGTAACCGCGGAGCGACCACGAGGAGTACCGCTTGCTGCCGACGTAGAGGGTGAGCGTCATGCGCAGGACTCTAGCGCGCGTCCGCACGACAGCGTGAACAGAACCGGGCCCGCTGCCCCAGCACAGTCTCGTTCAGACCCCGAACTTCGCGAGCTTCTTGTGGAGACCCTCGCGCGTGATCCCGAGGGTCACGGCGGTCTTGGTCTTGTTGCCGCCGTGATCGCGCAGCGCCTCGGTGATCAGCCACCGCTCGACCTGCTCCATCATCTCCTTGAGCGTGCCCTGCTTCGGTGCGATGCGCGTGACGGTGCCCTCGATCTTGCGGAGGCGGGGCGACAGGTCCGTGATCTCGATCCAGTGGCCCGGTTCGGCCTGGATCACGAGGCGCTGGATCTCGTTCTCGAGCTCGCGGATGTTGCCCGGCCAGTTGTAGGACGACAGCGCGTCGAGCGCGTCCTGCGTGAACCCCGGTAACTCCATCCGGTACTCCTCGGCGTAGCGCTTGAGGAAGTGGGCGGCGAGCGTCGGAATGTCCTCGCGGCGCTCTCGCAGCGGCGGGAGCTTGATCGGGAACACCATCAGCCGGTAGTAGAGGTCCTGGCGGAACCGGCCCTTCTCGACCTCGGCGGCGAGGTCGCGGTTGGTCGCGCAGATGATGCGGACGTCCACCTGCTTCTCGCTCGTCGCACCGACGGCGCGGATCGTGCCTTCCTGGAGCACGCGCAGGAGCTTTGCCTGGAGGGTCATGGGCATCTCGCCCATCTCGTCGAGGAACAGCGTGCCGCCGTCGGCGATCTCGAACAGGCCCTTCTTGTCGCTATCGGCGCTCGTGAACGCTCCGCGCTTGTGACCGAACAGCTCGCTCTCGAGGAGGTTCTCGGGGAGCGCCGCGCAGTTCTGCGCGACGAACATCTTGTCGGCGCGCTGCGACTGATGGTGCACGCCCGCGGCGATCAGCTCCTTGCCGGTGCCGGTCTCGCCCTCGATGCACACGGTCGCGCGCGTATCGATCACCTTCTCGAGCTGGTTGAGCACGGCCTTCATCGCCGGAGAGTCACCGATGATGTTGTCGAACTTGATCTTCTCTTGCTTGCGCTTGAGGTAGACGTTCTCGCCGCGTGCCCGCTCCTCGGCGACCCGGAGGCGCTGGACGAGCGTGGCGTTGTCGATCGCGAGCGAGGCCTGCGCCGCGAGGAGCAGGACGACCTCGAGGTCGCCCTCGACGAACATGCCCGCGCTCGCGCGGTTGTCCGCCTGGATGAGGCCGATGATGTCCTCGCCACGCCACAGCGGCACCGCGAGGATCGAGAGGATCTGGCCGCCGAGGATCGACTCGCTCGACAGTGCCTCCTGCGCGTTCGCGGTGAGCACCGCGGCGCGATCGCTGAGGACGCGGCGCAGCACGGCGCGGCTCGCACGCACGGCATCCACTCCCTCGGGGCGCGGCTCGCTCCCGGGCCGCTCGCGCGATACCGCGAGCGCGAACCTGTCCTTGTCGGCCTCGGAGCGCAGAAGGATCGCGACGTGGGTGGCGCGCGGGAGGAGCTCGAACGCCGCGTGCACGCAAGCCTCGATGACCTCGCTCGGCTCGAGCCGGGCGCCGAGCGGCTGCACGGCCTTGTAGATCCGGAGCGCGGTATCGGGGCTGCCCTCGATCTGGTCGGCGACCGCCGGCAGATCCATGATCGAGCGCGATGCGATCAGCCGGTCGCCGAGGTCCTCGTCGATCTCGTCGCCGATCCGCACGGCGATGCGTACCGGGTCGGACGGATTGCCGAGCAGCAGCGTGTCGCCATCGGCGAGCGCGAGCTCCCAGCGCGCGGCGGCATCCACCGGCACGCGGCGCCCGGCGCGCTCGACCGCGGAGCCATTCGTGGACCGCAGGTCGCGGAACACGAAGTGGTCGCCGACCTGCGTGATCTGGGCGTGGTCCCCCGACAGATGGAAGTCGCTCAGCACGAGGGTGCTCTGGGGGGAACGCCCGATCGTGACCGTGCCGTCGGCTGCTCCCGAGGTGAACAGCCGGTGTACGCGCGTTGGCGTGGAGCCTTGGAGGATTTCGAGAACGATCACTGGAACGTGGCGCTAGGCCGGCCCCTCACCGAGCGTTATACTGCTAAGTCGCGACCGCCGCATGCCGGGACCCTCGAAAGTCATCGTGCTCGACCCCGACGCGCGGGCGGGCCGCCAGGTCCAGCTCGGATTCTCCCGCGAGGGCGTGCCGTCCGTGCTCGCCGCCGTGGACCTCCCCCGGCTCGACGTCCCCTCCGACGGCACGGCCCTGGTCATCGTCGGCGGCACGGACGGCCGTGCCCTCGATCTCCTGCGCAAGACCCGCCTCGCCCTCGACGAGAACAAGCTCGACGTCCCGATCGTGTTCAATGGTCGCGGGGTCCGCCGGACCGATGCGGAAGCGGCCGGGGCGGACGAGGTCATCCTCCTCCCGGCGTTCCTCCGGGACGTGGTCACCATCGGGCGCCTCCTCCAGGGCCAGCCCGCTGGCCGGCGCGACCACATCGTCGGATCGCTCGCCGAGACCACCGGCGTGTTTACCCTGGTCCGCGCCCTCGCCTCCCTCGGCCGGAGCGCCGTCCTGACGTTGATTCGCGGCCTCCGCCGCGGCGAGATCCGGTTCTTCCACGGGGAGGTCACGTCGGCGCAGGTCGGCATGATCCACGGCCAGGCCGCGTTCCACCAGCTTCTCCTGTGGACCGAGGCGCGGTTCGAGTTCCACCACGAGGACGTCGTCCGCCGGCAACAGATCCCGTTGTCGCCGGAGGAGCTGTTCATCGACGCCGAGCGGTTCCTCGAGGGCGTCCGCGACTCCAGTGGTCAGCTCTCGCCGTCGATGGTCCTCGAGCAGGACATGGTGCGCGTCTCGGCGCTCGGCAAGCAGATCCCGACCGAGGTCCACGGCGTGCTCCGCATGTTCGATGGCCACCGCGTGCTCGCCGATATCCTCGAGGACTCGCCCTACCGCGTGTTCGAGACCCTGCGGGTCGCGCAGCGCGCGTGCGATGTGGGCTTGCTGCGGATCGTCGACGGTCAGAAGCCGAAACCGACCTGGCGCGCCGTGCTCGCCATCGAGGAGTGGTTGGTCGGCAGCGATCGCGATGCGGTGATCCAGCGCGCGCAGGCGGCGTCCGAGAGCGGGCCGATCCCGGAGCAGCGGGACTCGTCACAGAAGGTCAAGGGCGGCAAGCGCAAGCGCAAGAAACGGCGCGCGTTGACCCCGGCCTCGGGTCCGATCGTCGCTCCGACGACAAAGCCCGACATCGACTGGGGCGCGCTGGTGCCGCGGGTCGTGGGCGCGGAGGTCGGATCCCTCTCCGGCGTGGTGCCCGCCTCGCAGCTCTCCGGCGAGATCCAGCTCCCGACGCGGGAGACCCAGCGCGAGAAGCTCGAAGCGCTGATGGACACGGACAAGCGCGAGAAGATCTTCCCGAAGGAGATCGGGCTCGAGCCGAAGGTCGTGTTCGACGCGGGCGAGGACCTCGTCAAGCACGAGGCCGAGACGGCGGTGAAGGTCGCGAAGGTCAAGGCCGAGGCCGAGGCGCGCGAGGCCGACGCCAAGCAGATCCGCGAGCGCGACGAAGCAGCTGCCAAGGCCAAGGCCGAGGCGAAAGCTGCGGACGAAGCGGCGGCCAGGGCCAAGATCGAGGCCAAGAAGGCCGACGAGGCCGCGGCCAAGGCCAAGATCGAGGCCAAGAAGGAAGCGGACGCAAAGGCGAAGGCAGAGGCGAAGGCCGAGGCCGACGCGAAGGCCGCCGCGGCGAAGGCAGAGGCCGACGCTGAGGCGAAAGCGGCCGCCGAGACCAAGGCGGCCGAGGCGGCCAAGGCGGCCAGCGACGCGGCGGCGAGTGCGGAGGCCAAGGCCGCCGCCGATGCGAAGGCCGACGCCGGGGCGCGGACGATGACCGCCGCGCCGATCTCCGACGCAACGGCCAAGGCGAACGCCGACGCACGCGCGATCCTGGAGGCCGAAGCGAAGGCCCGCACCGACGCCGCGGCAAAGGCAACCGCCGAGACGCTCGCGAAGCTCGAAGCCGAAGCGGCCGCGAAGCTCAAGGCCGACGCCCTGACGAAAGCCGCCGTGGTCGAAGCCGCCGCGAACGAAGCGATCGCCGCCCGCCTGCGCGACGAAGCCGAGCTACGCGCCGAGGCGGAGGATGCGCTGCTCCGCGCCGAGGCCGCCGAGCGCGCCAAACAGCTCGCCGCCGCCCGCGCGCGCGCGAGCGACGAGCAGGCGCGCGAGGCCGAGGAGCTCGCGAAGCGCCTCGCCGAGGCAAGGGCGAAGGCCGAAGCCGAAACCCGGGCGAAGGTGACCGAGGAAGACCGTGCCGAGGAGGAGATCTGGCGCGAGGCCAGAGCGCGCGCCGTGGCGATCGATGCCGAGGATGCGAAGCGCGCCGCGATGCGCGCGGTCGGCGACACGGTCTCGACGACGCCGCCCGGGGAGAAGGCGCCGGATCTGGTCAAGCAACTGCTGTCCGAGGGAGTCACGACGTCGGAGAACCCGAACGCGACGGTCGTCGTGCACGAGCACATGACGGTCGACACGACGATCAACACGGCGCGGGTGACCTCGGAGTCGCTCGCCACGATCACGAGCGCTGCCCCCGAACAGCTCGCCGACGACCCGTCTGACGGCATCGTGCGCCAGCTCGCCACCATCGACACCGCGCCGGTGCGCCGCCCGCCGCCGGGCGAGATTCCGGCCGACGATCGCCCCGAAGCGCGCAAGGGCGAGATCGCACCGCGCGCCGCGTCGCCCGCGAGCGAGCCGATCACGGCCGAACCGTCGATCCTGATCAGCGATCTCGCCGCCGCGCACAATGCGGTCAACGCCGTGATCGCGGCCCAGGCGGCCGCACCCGCATCGAAGAACATCGCGGCGCCCGTGCACGAGAAGGTGATCGCCGAGGTCCGCAAGGATGCGGTGCACGCGTTCTCCGACGACGAAGAGGAGTTCTTCCGCGCCGGGGCCGGGAACACGGGCAAGGTTCCGCAGTTCACCGCCGCCGAGACGTTCGACGATCTCGACGAGGACTACCGTCCCGTCGGGTTCTGGGATCGCCTGCGCGGCAAGAAGCCGCCGAAGTAGCTACGGCGCTTCCCAGTTCACTTGTAGCCCACCGCGCTCGCCGCTGATGCGGAGCTGCACCTTGCGCACGTCGGGACCGAGGACGTTGGCCTCGCGCGGAAACCGAACGATGTACGGCGTGGCGAAGTCACCGAACGCGGGGAACTCCGATCGCACCACGAACGCCGGCCGCTTGTCTTTCACGATCTCGAGCGGCGCGATCTCCTTGCCCTGGGGGTCGAGGAGCACGACGCGCCAGACGCTCTTCTTGCCACGATCGAGATCGTTCTCTCGTCGGTCCCAGGTGGTGACCATGAGCTCGAACTCCCAGGGGCCTGCGGCCTCGGCCTGTGCCTGGGCGAGGCGCTGCTGGCGCGCTTCGCCGACGAGCCCGCGGTTCTGCGCGTCCTTCTCGGCGTGGGCCGCATGCCACTCGGGCGACTTCAACGTGGCCGACAACTCCATCACTTCCTGATACGAGCCGCGCAGCACCGCGCTGCGTGTCCACTCCTGGACGACGGTGTCGTACGCATGGGTGTGGGGCGGCCACTCGCCCGAGAGCCGGACGCGCGGATCCGCGGCACCGCACGCGGCGAACACGAGGGCGAACAGCGCGGCGAGCTTCATGGCCATCACCGATCGGGGAGGAAGTCGCGCCGTGTGAACAGCGTGGTCAGCGGAGTCTCGGCCACCACCGCCTCTCGCCCGCCTTCGAGTCGATCGACGAGCGCGACCGCGTGGAGCACGACGAGACCGGCGAGGCGGGCTCGCTCGATCGCTCGAAGCGTGGACGCCCCCGTCGTGATCACGTCCTCGAGGATCACGACCGGAGCGCCCTCCGGGAGCTTCGTGCTCTCCACCCACTGGTTCGTGCCGTGACCTTTCGGCTCCTTGCGCACGAGGAACGCCGCACGCGGGCGACCTAGCTGAAAGGACAGGATCGACGTTGCCGTCGCCAGCGGATCGGCACCCATCGTGAGGCCTCCGACCGCGAGAGCCTTCGGGGCGACCTCGTCGATCACCTGGTGAAACAGGTCGCCGATCAGCGCCGCACCCTCCGCGTCGAGGCTGACCTGTTTGCAGTCGATGTAGAAGTTCGACTTGAGCCCCGACGACAACGTGACTTCCCGCTCCTGAAACGAACGCGTGCGGAGTAGCTCGAGAAGGCGTCCTCGTTTGCTGGCGAATCCAGGACGATCGAGCAGTGCCTGCATCTTCCGCCGACGCTACCACGACCCACCCGTGCAACGGTTTGTTCGCGACCCGGGCGAATTGACGATGTGATGTTCACCCCCTAGAGTGCCCGGACCCTGCGTGCATCTCGTCGACGAAGCTGAAGATGTACCGGTCCGCTCCACGGCGGAGCTGATCGAGTACTTCTCGACCGCGGGCAAGCCTGCCTTGCAGTGGCGCGTGGGGACGGAGCACGAGCTGGTCGGGGTGATCAAGCCCACGGGCGCGGCACCGCCGTACGAAGGCCCTCACGGCATCGGCGCGCTGTTCGCCAAGTTCGCCGCGCGCGGCGGCACTCCGGTGATCGAGCGCGGCCACGTGATCGCCCTGCCCCGGGCCGACGCCCAGCTCACGATCGAGCCGGGGGGCCAGTTCGAGCTCGCCGGCCGCCCCGTCGCCGACGACCTCGACTTCGTCGCGGATCTGCGCGCGTACGTCGCCGAGCTCGGCGCCGCTTCGAAGGAGCTCGGCCTCGCATGGCTGTCGACCGGCCTGCGCCCGTTCGGCGGGCGCGACGACATCCCGTGGATGCCGAAGCAGCGCTACGAGGTGATGCGCGCCTACATGCCCACGGTCGGCACGCGCGGCCTCGACATGATGCTGCGCACGGCGACCGTGCAGGCGAACCTCGACTTCTCCGACGAGGCCGACGCCGCCGCGAAGATGCGCTGCCTGTACTCGAATGGCTCGCTGCTCACCGCGCTGTGGGCAGCCTCGCCGATCGTCGAGGACAAGGTCAGCGGCTATCAGTCGTACCGGGCGTGGATCTGGCGCGATACCGACAACGCGCGCGCCGGCCTGCTCCCGTTCGTGTTCGAGCGCGACGACGTGTTCACGGCGTACACCGAGTGGGCGCTCGACGTACCGATGTACTTCGTCTACCGGCATGGCTACGTCCCGGTGCCCGCGGGCCTGACGTTCCGCGCGTTCTTGCGCGATGGCTGGAACGGCGAGGTCGCCACGCGCTCCGATTGGGCGATGCACCTCTCCACGCTGTTTCCCGAGGGCCGACTCAAGAAGTTCATCGAGGTCCGCGGCTGCGATTGTGGATCGCTCGAGATGATCGCCGCGCTGTCACCGATGATGCGGGGCCTGCTCTACGACGTCACCGCGCGCACGGCCGCCATCGCGCTGCTCGGAGATGTCTCGTACGCGGAACGCGAGCAGCTCGCCGCCGATGTGCCACGACAGGGCTTCGCCGCGAAGATCGGCGGTCGTTCCGTCGGAGATCTGGCGGCGGAGCTCGTCGCGATCGCGGTCGATGGCCTGCGCCGCGTTGCCCCGACCGCGCTTCCGCTCCTCGCCCCCGTGCAGGAGATCGCGGCGTCGCGCCGGACCCAGGCCGACCGCATGGTCGAGCTGTGGCA
>JAYVLW010000926.1:0-5313 GCA_043759315.1 Myxococcales bacterium | reverse complement strand
TGCGCCGCCACCGCCTCGCAGTTGATCCGCCGCTGAGGTAGCGTCGGGGCACGTGGTTGCCATCGACAAGATCCTGATCGCGAACCGCGGAGAGATCGCCCTGCGCGTGATGCGCACGTGCAAGGCGATGGGCATCGCGACCGTCGCCGTGTTCTCCGACGCCGACGCGGATGCGCCGTTCGTGCGGTTCGCCGACGAAGCCGTGCGCATCGGTCCAGCGCCCGCGCGCGAGAGCTACCTCGTGATCAACGCGCTGCTCGATGCCGCGCGCGTCACGGGCGCCAACGCGATCCATCCCGGCTACGGCTTCCTCTCGGAGAACGCGGCGTTCGCCGAAGCTGTTGTGGACGCGGGCCTCATCTTCATCGGCCCTCCGGCGCCGGTGATCGCGAAGCTCGGCAGCAAGCAGCAGGCGAAGCGCCTGGCGCAGGCGACCGGCGTGCCCACCGTCCCCGGCTACGAGGGAGACGATCAATCGAACGCGGCGCTGATCGGCGCGGCCAAGACCATCGGCTATCCGCTGCTGGTCAAGGCGAGCGCGGGCGGTGGCGGCAAGGGCATGCGCGTGGTTCGTGTCGACGGCGAGCTCGCCGAGGCTCTCGATCGCGCCCGCGGTGAGGCGAAGTCCGCGTTCGGCGACGACACGCTGCTCCTCGAGCGCTACGTCGATCGACCGCGCCACATCGAGATCCAGATCCTCGGCGACACGCACGGCAACGTCGTGCATCTGTGGGAGCGCGAGTGCTCGATCCAGCGCCGCCACCAGAAGGTGATCGAGGAAGCACCGTCCGTCGCTCTCGATGCCGCGAAGCGCGCGGCGATGGGCAAGGCCGCCGTCGATCTCGGCCGAGCCGTCGGCTACGTGGGTGCCGGCACCGTCGAGTTCATCTGCCCCGCGGACCCGAGTGAATCGGGCCCGCTCCATCACCGGGATCAGCAGGGCGCGTTCTACTTTCTCGAGGTCAACACGCGCCTCCAGGTCGAGCACCCGGTCACCGAGCTGACCACGGGGCTCGATCTCGTGCGCGAGCAGATCCGGATCGCGCGCGGCGAGCCGCTCGGGTACACCGAGGCCCCGCCGCAGCGCGGCGCCGCGATCGAGGTCCGGCTGTGCGCCGAGGATCCCGAGCACGACTACCTGCCCACCACCGGCACCCTCCACGCGGTCGACATTCCGACGACGATCCGCGCCGACGTGGGGATCACCGCGGGCACGGAGATCGGCATCCACTACGACTCGATGCTCGGCAAGCTGATCGCCCACGCGCCCACGCGTCGCGAGGCCGCCCAGATCCTGCGCCGCGCTCTCGACGAGCTGTGGATCCCGGGCCTCGTCACGAACCGCGAGCACCTCTCGCGCATCCTCGCGCACCCGGCGTTTCTCGCGGGCGAGCTCGACACCCACTTCCTCGAGCGCCACGCCGGCGAGCTCGCCGCCCGCATGCCCGGCCTCGATCGCGTTCGCGTCGCCGCCGTCGCGCTCACGCTCCACGGGATCGCCACGCGTCGCGAAGCGGCGCCCCTCGCCCCACCGGGGTGGCGCAACGTTCACGTCGCGGATCAGGCCGTCACGTACACCTACGGCGACGCGCCGAGCGAGGTCGCGATCGGCTACCGGCCGTCCGCCGACGGAGGTGTGGCCCTCGCGATCGGCGGCAAGACCACGCACGTGTCGCGGTTCGGCCTCGACGGTGATCGCCTGTGGTTCGTCGAGGGCTCGGGCTCGGGTCACCGTCGCATCGCCCGCGTGGTCGTGCGCGGCGCGCGCGCCTGGGTCCAGGCCGACGGTCTGACGCTCGCGCTCACCGAGCAGCCCCGGTTCCCCGAGCTCGCGACGCGCGTGGTCGCCGGCGGGTTGATCGCGCCGATGCCGGGCAAGGTCGTCAAGGTCCTGGTCGGAGAGGGCCAGGAGGTCGCCGCGGGCGCGGCCCTCGTCGTGCTCGAGGCGATGAAGATGGAGCACACGGTCCGTGCGGCGGTGACGGGCACGGTGCGCGCGATCCACGTCGCGGTCGGCGATCAGGTCGACACCGATCGGCTGCTCGCCGTCGTGACAGCGTAGCCATGCGGGGCGCGGCGCGGTTGCTCGTGGTCGCCGCGGTCGCGGCGGCATGCACGGGCCGCGAGGTCCCGCCGACGCCGGCGCCGCGCCAGATGCCGGTGGCCCCGGCGGATGCCGCCATCGATGCGTACGTGGTGCCGGATCCGACGTTCCGGCTGCAGGAGGGGACGACGCCGCTGGCGTATGACGTGCGGCTCGAGATCGATCCGCAGAAGCCGACGTTCGCCGGTTCGGTCGAGATCCGCATCCAGCTCACCGGCGCGACGCGGACGCTGTGGCTGCACGCGGGCGAGCTGGAGATCAGCGGCGCGACGTATCGCGACGGCGGGCGCGACGGTGTGGTCGAGTCGAACCGCGCCGGCCTGCACGATCTTCGTGGCCTCGTGCTGGATCGCGCAGTCGGGCCCGGGGAGGTCACCCTCAAGCTCGCGTACACGGGGCCGATCGCGACCGAGCTCCAGGGACTGTTCCGCCAGCGCGCGGACGGCAAGTGGGCCGTGTTCTCGCAGGGAGAGGCCGGGCACACCCGGCGGTTCGTGCCCAGCTTCGACGAGCCGCGGTTCAAGGTGCCGTGGCGCATGACCGTGACGGCGCCGCGGGATCAGGTCGTGCTGGCGAACGCGCCGGTGGAGCTGGAGACGAAGCTTGCCGATGGCCGGCGCGAGGTGCGGTTCGCGCTGATCGAGGCCTTGCCCAGCTACTTGCTGGCGGTCGCCGTGGGGCCGTTCACGATCGTCAACGCAGGCACGGTGGGGCGCGCGAAGGCCCCGTTCCGCGTCATCGCCTGGCCCTCCGCGCGCAAGGAGCTGGCCTTCGCGATGAAGACGACGCCGAAGATCGTCGATGCGCTCGAAGCGTACTTCGATCAGGCGCTGCCGGTCGCGAAGCTCGACTTCCTCGCGGTGCCGTCGCTGTTCGGTGCGATGGAGCACCCGGGCCTGGTCACGTTCGACGCGCCGATCCTCGTCGGGGATCCACGCGACGGCGAGTTCCGCCGCCGCTTCGTGCGGGTCGCGGCACACGAGCTCGCGCACCAGTGGATGGGCAACCTCGTCACGCCCGCGTGGTGGGACCACCTGTGGCTCTCCGAGGCGTTCGCCACGTTCGTCGGCGACAAGGTGTCGGCGGAGCTGGATGGCTTCGATGACTACCCGCTGCGCACCCAGATCGATCGCGAGAACGCGCTCGCGGCCGATGCCGAGGCGCAGCCACATGCGATCCGACACCCGATCGCAGAGGACGATGACCTCGACGAGACGTTCGATGCGATCGCGTACGAGAAAGGCGCGGCGGTGCTCGCGATGTTCGAGCAGCATGTCGGTGCGGCTGCGTTCCGCGCCGCGCTGCGGGCCTACGTCGCCAAGCACGCGGGCGGCACGGCGGTGACCGCGGACCTCGTCGACGAGCTCGCGCGGGTCTCGACGCCGGAGGTCGGCAAGGCGCTCGCCAGCTACCTCGAGCATACCGGTACGCCGATCGTCGAGCTCGCGCTGCGCTGCACCGGCGCGGCACCGGTCGTCGCCGCACACGCGCGCGATGGCGTGATGATCCCGGTCTGCCTTCGCTATCCGGACGCCGGGGGCGTCAAGCGGCAGTGCATGCTCGTCGGTGATCGCGCCGAGCTGCCGCTGCCCGCGTGTCCACCGTGGGTGATCGGCAACGACGATGGCCGCGGCTACTACCAGATCGCGTGGTCGGGCACACCGCCGATGCCGCCGCTCGCGCTCGCCACACCCGCCGAGCGGCTCGCGTATGGCGACGACCTCGCCGGTGCCGTCACCCGCGGCGAGCTCGCGGTACCGGCGGCGCTCGACGCGCTGGCGAAGCTGGCCGCGAGCCAGGACCCCTACGGCGTGCTCTCCGCGCTGGCGATCGGCGAGGCGATCGATGCGCTGGTGCCAGACGCCGCGCGGTCTCGGTGGTCGAAGTACCTCGCCGCGCAGCTGGCACCTCGTCTCACGGCCCGGGCGCTGTTCCAGGCGGAGCTGCCGGTGGATCAGGCGATCCGCGATGGGGTGCTCGCCCTGGTTCCGCCGGAGCGCCTGGCACCGGCGGTGGTGAAGCGCGCCCGCGCCGCGGTGGATCGGATCCTCGCGGCGAAGCGCGGCGACGTCGGGACGCTCGAGCTGGTGCTCGCGATCGCGGCGCCCAGCGGCGGCGCGAAGCTGTTCGACCGAGTGCTCGCGCGTGCGAAGGCGGATCCCGACGAGGAGGCGGCGGACGCGCTGCTCGCGAGCCTCGGCGCGTTCGGGCCCGAGCTCGCTCCCCGCGTCGCCCTGCTCCTGGTCGCACCCGCGGGGCGCGCCCAGGGGCCGCTCGACGCGCTGATCTCCATGCTCTCGCGTTCGAGCACGCGGACCGCCGCCTGGATGGCGGTGCACCCACGACTTCACGAAACGCTCGTGCACGTCTCACCGATCCAGGCAAAGCAGCTCGTCGCGGCGTTTGGCGAGCTCTGCGATCCATCGGTACGCGCGGCACTCGCTGACGAGCTGCCCGCCAGCAGCGCGGTGATCACCGATGGCCGCGCGACGCTCGACCGCGCGCTCGCGCAGATCGATCGATGCATCGCGCGCCGCACCGCCACCGGCGACCCGAGCGCCGCACTGCCGCCATAGGCCACCAGCCCCGCCGCATCGCAACCCGAGCGATCCCTCCGCGACCTGGGGAAACCGCGCGAGTCCGTCCGCCGAGTCACCAGTGCGAGCATGCTAACTGCTTGCAATCGGCGCCTGCAAGCTGCGGCATGCGACCTGCATCCCTGCCGCCATGAACCCGTGAGGAGCCTTGTCTTGATCGCCGCCTTGACCGGCTGCTTCCCGACCCCGTCGAAGCAGTTCGCGTGCGAGACCACCCCTCAATGTGAGTCCGGGCGGGTCTGCACGGAAGGGTACTGCGTGATCGCGTCAGTTGACGCCGGGACCCCGGCCCCCGATAGCAGCGTCGTCGCCACACCCGATGCCGGCGTGGATGCTGCGCCCGTGACCCAGACCTTCGCCGTGGGAGCGGAGTGCAACACGAGCCGGTGCGGCGGCGGTTACGGGGGCCAGAAGAACGCGAGCGGACCGCCCACGGCCGACAAGATCTGTACGACCCACATGTTCCCGCGCGCGCTGAGCTACACGATCAGCTCGCAGCAGCCGGGCGGCCGGTTCTGTTCGTATGACGCGACGACGATGGCGTTCGCGTGTGATCCGAGCTGCAGCGGCTGCAACGCGATCGATAGCGTCACCTGCTCGAACCCCTGACGG
>JAYVLW010000925.1:0-6954 GCA_043759315.1 Myxococcales bacterium | reverse complement strand
CCGAGCGCCGACGCCACCGAGCTGGTGCCCATGATGTCCGCCAGGTGATCGCCCGAGTACTGGCTGGTCAGCGCACCGACCACCAGGCCAACGACGCCGGAGATCGCGAGCACTTCCCCCGCGAGCCGGGCCTTCGGGGCCTGCGCGTGCGTGCAGCTCGCGAGCGCGTGCGTGAGGAGGAGTCCGCGCATGGGGGAAGCATGGATCGAATTCGTCGACGAGAGTTCGCGAAGATCGACGGGTGAAAAAATTGCCTCGCTGGCCCCTCCCACGTGTAGTGGAGCGACGCGCATGGGGCTGCCTGTATCGATGTATCGGATGTTCCGTCGGCCCGACGGCGAAGCGCCTTCGGTGCGCATCGTGATCGTCGCGATGGTCGTGCTCGCGCTGCTGCTCACCACCGTCGGCGTGATCCGGGTGACCCGCCAGCACGAGGTGCTGCGCCTCGGCTTCGAGCTCTCGAAGCAATCGGAGGATGTGCGCAAGCTGCGCGAGACCCGCAGGAACCTCGAGCTCGAGCTCGCCACGCTGACCGCGCCAGATCGGATCCGCCGCCTCGCGACGCAGCTCGGCATGACCACCGTGGCACCCGACAAGATCCGGATCATCGTCGCGCCGCGGAGCCCGATCGCGCAGCAACCGGTGCCCCCGGCGCCCGGCTCGCACGCACGTCGCGCGGAGGTCACCCAGCGATGAAGTCGACCATCAAGCCGATGACGCCCGGCGTGCCGCACTCGGCGCGGGTGCGCGCGTACCTCGCGGGCATCGTCGTGACCGCCGGGCTGTGCGGCGTGGTGTGGCGCGCCTACGCCCTGCAGGTCGACGAGGCGGATCACTACCGCGCGCTCGCCGAGCGCCAGCACGCGATGAACGTGGACATCCCCGCTCCCCGAGGCGACGTGATCGATGCGGTCGGTCGGCCGCTCGCGGTCAGCGCCGATGCGGACTCGATCTGGGCGAACCCGCGGGAGATCCACGACGTCACCGACACCGCCGACAAGCTGGCGAAGCTCGTGGGTGGCGATGCCGGGGCGCTCGAAGCGAAGCTCGGCGGCGATCGGAAGTTCGTGTGGATCGAGCGCCAGGTCTCCCGCGAGGTCGCGGCGGCTGTGCGCGCGGCGAAGCTCCCGGGGATCGAGGTCGCGAAGGAGCCGCGCCGCTGGTATCCCGGCAAGACGATCGGCGGTCCAGTGATCGGGCGCGCGGATATCGATAGCCGCGGGCTCGAGGGCATCGAGCTGTCGATGAACGACGTGCTGCTCGGTTCGCACGGTGAGGGTCAAGCGGTGCGAGATGCGAGGGGCCGCAAGATGTTCGCGGATGGCCTCGCGCAGCCGGAACCCGGCGCCACGGTGCAGCTCTCGCTCGATCGCAGCATCCAGGCGATCGCGGATCAGGCCGTCGCCGACTCGGTGATCACCAACAAGGCGAAGAACGGCGTCGCCGTTGTGCTCGAGGTCGCGACCGGTCGCGTGATCGCGATGTCGAGCTACCCCACCTACGATCCGAACTCGACCGAAGCCCACGCTGGCGCGCGCAACCGCCCGGTCACCGATACCTACGAGTCGGGCTCGGTGATGAAGGTGTTCACGCTCGCGGCGGCTCTCGACGACGGCATGGTCAGCCCGACGACCGAGCTCGACGTCCAGGGCCTCGTCGTCGGGCCCAAGGCGATCACCGACGTTCACCCGTACAAGTACCTGAGCGTCAGCGACATCCTGAAGCACTCGTCGAACATCGGCGCGGCGAAGATCGCGATGCGCCTCGGTCGCGACAAGATGTACGCGGCCCTCAAGCAGTTTGGATTCGGATCGCGGACCGGCATCGAGTTGCCCGGCGAGCAGACGGGCCGGGTACGGAACGGATCGGGGTGGCGCGACATCGAGCTCGCGACGATCGCGTACGGCTACGGACTCACCGTCACCCCTCTGCAGATCGCCGCGGGCCTCGCCGCGATCGGCAACGGCGGGGTCTATCACGCGCCGCGGGTCATCGACCGGATCACCGATCCGGACGGAACGGTGCTGTACCGCCCGATGGGCGAGACCCGGCAGATGGTCCGCCCCGCGACCGCGGAGGCGATGCGCAAGATGCTCGCGACGGTGTTCGAGGGCGGGAAGGATGGCGGCACGGCGAAGGAGATCCTCGTCCCCGGCTTCAAGTGTGGCGGCAAGACCGGCACCGCGCACAAGTACGACAGCGAGACCAAGAAGTACGCGCCGGACCGCTACCTGTCGTCGTTCGCCGGCCTCGCGCCGATCGATAACCCGCGGCTCGCGATCGTGGTCTTGATCGACGAGCCGAGCGGCGGCGACTACTTCGGCGGCAAGGTCGCCGGCCCGGTGTTCGCGAAGATCGCGAGCGAGTCACTGCGCTACCTCGGCGTGCCCGGTACGGCGATCGTGTGCCCGCCGCCGCCGCCCGGCTACAACGCCCTGCTCGATACTTCCGTGAAGACGTGTTTGCCGGCGGTGCCGGTTCCACGCGCGGCCGTCGCGAAGCCCGCGGTGGTGGAAGCGCCGGCGCCGCCGATCGTCGACGCGGCGGATCCTGCCCCGCAGCCCATCGCGAACGGGATCTCGATTCCAGACTTCCGCGGTCTCGGCGTGGCGCGCGCGCTCGATGTCGCACGCGAGGCCCACCTGGGGGTCGACGTGAACGGCTCGGGGCGCGTGGTGAATCAGGATCCGGCGCCGGGATCGGTGGCCGCTCCGGTCCGGATCTCGCTGACGTTCTCCGACGGGCCCGCGACTCCCTGACAGCTTGCCTACCTGCACGAAATCGGGGAGGCTGCGCGTTCGATCGGTATGACGCTCCACGATCTCATCAACGGCCTTCCCGGCGCCCGCCTCGTCGGCGATGCGGCGGTCGAGGTCGCGAAGGTCACGAGCGATTCTCGCGAGGTCGGACCACGGGACGTGTTCGTCGCGGTGAAGGGATTACGCAGCGACGGCCACGCGTTCATCCGGGCGGCGATCGAGAACGGCGCGGCCGCCGTGGTGCTCGAGACGGAGCAGCCGGGCCTCGCGGTGCCGCAGATCATCGTGCCCTCGGGCGCCGCGGCGCTCGGCGTGCTCACGGCGCGCGAGCTCGGCGATCCTGCGAAGGCGATGACCCTGATCGGGATCACCGGCACGAACGGGAAGACCACCACCACGTACCTCGTCGAGAGCATCCTCACCGCGGCGGGCCACACCGTCGGCGTGATCGGCACCGTGACATATCGCTGGGGCACGACGTCATTCGATGCGCCGTACACCACGCCCACACCGCGCGTGCTGCACGAGACGTTCTCGAAGATGCGTGCCGATGGCGTCACGCACGTCGTGATGGAGGTGTCGTCGATCGCGATCTCGATGGATCGCGTTGCGGGCATCGACTTCACCGTCGCCGCGTTCTCGAACCTCACGCAGGATCATCTCGACGTGCATGGCTCGATGGAGGCGTATCGCGATGCGAAGCGCTTGCTGTTTACCCGCCATCTGCACGGCGGGACCGCCGTCGTCAACGTCGACGATCCCGAGGGTCTCGGCATGGCCGCCGGTGCGCCGGGCCGCGTGATCCGCGTCAGCGCCGATGGCCACCCCGCAGACCTCCGCGTGGTCGAGCAGGACTCCACGGTGCGCGGCATCCACGCGCGGCTCGCTACGCCGCGCGGCGAGATCGCGATCGAAGCCAGGCCGCTGATCGGCAAGTACAACGTCGACAATCTCGCGCTCGCGGTCGGGATCTGCGAGGCGCTCGGGATCGCGCACGAGGTGATCGCCGCGGGGATCGCGAAGCTGCCGGGCGTGCCCGGGCGCGTGGAGCGCGTCGCGAACCGGGCGGACCTCGATGTCTTCGTCGACTACGCCCACACGCCGGATGCGCTGCGCAACGTGCTCTCCGCGCTGCGCCCGCTGACGAGTCGCCGCCTGATCTGCGTGTTCGGGTGCGGTGGCGATCGCGATCCCACGAAGCGGCCGAAGATGGGCGCCGCGGTCGCGGAGCTCGCGGATCTCGCGGTGGTGACGAGCGATAACCCGCGGACCGAGAACCCGCGCGTGATCATCGATCAGATCTTGCCCGGCGTGCCGAAACCGTTCCTCGTCGAGGTCGATCGCGCGATCGCGATCCGTGCGGCGATCGCCGAGGCGGTTCCCGGCGACGTCGTGTGCATCGCGGGCAAGGGCCACGAGGACTACCAGATCGTGGGCACCACGAAGCACCACTTCGATGACCGCGAACAGGCCGCGCACGCGTGCGAGCTGCGCGAGACGCGGCTCCTCGCCGGACTCGTGCGCGATGCCGGGGGCGAGATCGTGATGCCCGGTGGCAAGCGCGCGGGGACGGAGCCCGGCGTCGCGCCGAGCCCGTCGCCGCTGACGATCGGCCGTGTGGTGATCGATTCGCGCAAGGCGCTGCCCGGTGCGCTGTACGTCGCGATCAAGGGCGAGCAGCACGATGGCCATGCGTTCTGCGCGCAGGCGCTCGAGACCGGCGCCGTCGCGGTGATGGTCGAGCGCGCCGTCGACGTCTCCGTGCCGCAGATCGTCGTCGCGGACACCCGGATCGCGCTGGGCAAGCTGGCGCGCGCGCACCGTCGCGCGTGGGCGTCCGAGGGCCGGAAGATCGTCGCGATCACCGGCTCCGCGGGCAAGACCACCACGAAGGAGCTGACGCGCGCTGCGCTCTCGGCCTCGGGTCCCACGGTCGCCGCCGAGGGCTCGCTCAACAACGAGACCGGCGTGCCACAGACGCTGCTCGCGCTGCACCTGTTCCACACCTACGGCGTGGTCGAGATGGGCATGCGCGGCACGGGGCAGATCGAGTACCTCACGAAGATCGCCGAGCCCGACGTGGCCGTGGTGGTCAACGCGGGCAGCGCCCACATCGAGCTGCTCGGCTCGACCGATGCGATCGCCGCGGCGAAGGCGGAGATCTGGCTCGGCCTGCGCGAAGGCGGCACCGTGGTGCTGCCGGTCGATGACGAGCGGCTCGAGCGCCTCGCGCGCATGCATCGCCCGCACGCGCGCCACGTCACGTTCGGCGAGGGCGAGGCCGACGTGCGGCTCGTCGAGTACGCCCCGCTCGATGCGGGCGGAAAGCTCGTGCTCGACATCTTCGGCGCGCGCCACCAGCTCGAGCTGGCGCTGGTCGGGCGCCACGCGGCGATCGATGCGTGCGCCGCGATCGCTGCCGCCCACGCCGCCGGTGCTTCGATCGCGGACGCGCTCGACGGCCTGACCCGGGCGCGGCCGCCGGTGATGCGCGGCGAGGTCATCGAGCTCGCGGGCAGGAAGATCATCGTCGATTGCTACAACGCGAACCCGGCGTCGATGGCCGCGGCGATGCGCGCGCTCGCCGAGCGGGCCCACGGTCACACGGCGATCGCGGTCGTCGGCGACATGCTCGAGCTCGGCTCGCATGCTCCCGCCGCCCACACGGAGATCGGCGCACTCGCGCGGCAGCTCGCGCTCGGCGTGATCGCGCTCGGCGACCAGGCCTCGACGGTCGTCAGTGCCGCGGGTGCGAACGCGGAGCTCGTAGCGGATCCCGCGGCCGCCGCGGCGCGGGCCCTGACCCGCACCAAGCCCGGCGACTGGCTGCTCCTCAAGGGCTCGCGCGGGATGCGCCTCGAACGAGTTCTCGATGCTCTCCGGGAGGCGACCCGCTAAGTGCTGTTTCACCTGCTGTTCGGGGTCCTCGGCGACAAGGTCGGCTGGCTGCGCGTCTTCCGCTATCCATCGACGCGCATCCTCGCGGCAGCGATCACGGCCTTGCTCCTGTCGTTCGTCATCGGCCCCTGGTTCATCGAGCGCCTGAAGTCGCGGCAGATCGGCGAGACCATTCGCAGCGACGGTCCGCAGACCCACAAGAAGAAGGCGGGCACGCCGACGATGGGCGGCTCGCTGATCCTGTTCTGCCTCGCGATGTCCGCGCTGCTGTGGTGCGACCTGCGCAACCAGTTCGTGTGGCTCGCGCTCACGGTGACGATCGCGTTCGGCGCGATCGGCTTCGCCGACGACTACGAGAAGGTCGCGAAGAAGAACAAGAAGGGGATCAGCGGCAAGTTGCGCCTGTTCCTCGAATTCGCGATCGCCGGCGGCGCCATGGCATGGCTGTTCTACTCGAACGTGATGCCCGAGGAGATCCGGCTCCGCTTGCAGCTGCCGTTCACGAACTTCTACACCTCCGATCTGTCGATGCCGGCATGGATGTACGTGACCTTCGGTGCGTTCGTCGTCGTCGGCACCGCGAACGCGGTTAACCTCACGGACGGGCTCGATGGCCTCGCGATCGGCCCTTCGATCATGAATGCGGGCACGTTCATGGTGTTCGCGTACATCGCCGGCGTCAGCACCACCCTGGTGGTGCATGGCGGTGCCGAGGTGACGATCGCCGAGTATCTTCACGTCGCGCGCATCCCCGGGATCGAGGAGCTCGCGGTGCTCGCCGCCGCGCTGTTCGGCGCAGGCATCGGGTTCCTCTGGTACAACACGTACCCCGCGCAGGTGTTCATGGGCGATGTCGGATCGCTCGGCATCGGCGGCGCGATCGGCATGCTCGCCGTGCTGACGAAGAACGAGTTCGTGCTGCTCATCGTCGGCGGCCTCTTCGTGATGGAGGCGCTGTCCGTGATCATCCAGACCAGCGTGTTCAAGTGGACGAAGAGGGTCAATCCCGAGACCAACAAGGTCGAGGGCAAGCGCGTATTCCGCATGGCGCCGATCCACCACCACTACGAGATGAAGGGCTGGGACGAGCCGAAGATCATCGTGCGGTTCTGGCTGATCTCCGCCCTGCTCGCGCTCGTCGCACTCGGCACCCTGAAGATGCGCTGATGATGGACCTCGATGGAAAGACGGTGATCGTGGTCGGCCTCGCGCAGACCGGCGTCGCGGTGGCGAAGTTCTGCGCGAAGCGCGGCGCGCGCGTGATCGTCACCGACGGCAAACCGGCGGACAAGCTCGC
>JAYVLW010000924.1:0-3663 GCA_043759315.1 Myxococcales bacterium | reverse complement strand
GCGGCTGATCGGTCCAGACGACGTGCAGTACCTGTGGCTCCCGATGAGCCACTCGTTCGGGAAGGTGCTGATGGCGGGCCACGTTGCTTCCGGCTCGGTGTGCGCCGTCGATGGCCGGATCCCGAAGATCGTCGAGAACTGCGCCGTCGTGAAGCCCACGATCATGGCCGCCGTCCCCCGCATCTTCGAGAAGGCCTATAACAAGATCCTCGAGAAGGCGAAGAAGGGCGGCCTCAAGCAGAAGATCTTCGAGTGGGCCGTCTCGGTCGGCAAGCAGGGCAGCAAGGTTCGCCAGGACGGCAAGACGCCGGGCGGCTTGCTCGCCCTCAAGCTGAAGCTCGCCGATCGCCTCGTGTTCCAGGCGGTGAAGGCGACGTTCGGCGGACGCGTGAAGTACTTCATCTCGGGATCGGCGCCGCTGTCGCGCGAGATCGCCGAGTTCTTCCACGCGTGCGGCATCCTCATCCTCGAGGGCTACGGCCTCACCGAGACCAGCGCCGCGAGCTTCGTCAACCGGGCGACCAAGTACGCGTTCGGCACCGTCGGTATGCCGATGCCCGGCACGCTGATCAAGCTCGCGCCCTCCGATGGCGAGATCCTGATCAAGTCCCCCGGCGTGATGCAGGGCTATCACAACATGCCCGAGGCTACCGCCGAGGCGCTGACCGAGGACCACTGGCTCCGCACGGGTGACATCGGCGAGGTCGACGCGCAGGGCTTCCTCCGCATCACCGATCGCAAGAAGGATCTGATCAAGACCTCGGGCGGCAAGTACATCGCGCCGCAGCACATCGAAGGCAAGCTCAAGGCGGCGTGCCCGTACATCAGCCAGGTGATCGTGCACGGCGACAAGCGCAACTTCGTCACCGCGCTGATCACGCTCGACGCCGACGCGGTCCAGAAATGGGCAGAGGCTCACAACACGAACGGCAAGAGCTACTCCGATCTCGTGCAGTCTCCCGAGGTCAAGCAGCTCCTCACGCCGTACTTCGACGAGGTCAACAAGACCCTCGCGAAGTACGAGACCGTGAAGCAGTTCGCGATTCTCCCGAAGGACCTGTCGATCGATGACGGCGATCTGACGCCGAGCCTCAAGGTGAAGCGCAAGGTCGTCGAGAAGAAGTACGCGAGCATGCTCGACAAGATGTACGAGGGCGCGGTCGCCGCGGAGTAGTCGTGGACTGCGCACGCTGGGACCTGGGACGGGCGTGGCGCAGCGTCCAAATTGAATGACGCGGCCCCGAAACGCGTTACACAGGGACATGCTCCGCACGTTCGCTCTGGCGCTCGTCGCCACCTTCGCCGTCGCGCGCCCGGCCGCCGCGGAAGGCGTCGACTTCATTGCCGATGCCAAGCTGCTCTATCGCGTCGCCGCGTGCGGCAACGCCGACCAGCCGTTGCCCGAGGCGATGACCAAGGGCGACGCCCAGCAGCAGAAGGCGCTCGCGAAGATCGTCGATCGTCACTGCAAGCGAATCCTCGAGTACATGGGGAAGTTCCGCACCCAGTACTTCGAGAAGGGCCGTGCCTGGTTCGACGAGGTGGTCCCCAAGAGTGTCCCGGCGACCGTGGTCTATCCGTTTGGCGGCGGTGATCTGATCTCCGCGCTCGTCGCGTTCCCGACCGCGACCGAGATCACGACGATCTCGCTCGAGCAGTCCGGCGATCCGCGGCGGATCGGCAAGCTCACCGCGAACCAGCTCGAGAACAGCCTCGGCGTTCTTCGCAAGGACATCGGCGGCTTGATCTCGGTCGGCTCGAACACGAGCGAGAACCTGTCCGCGGGTCAGCGCAACGATCTGCCCGGTCAGGTCAGCTCGTTCCTCATGGGCCTGGTCGCAGGTGGCTACGAGCCGGTCTCGATGCGGTTCTTCACGCTCGACGACACCGGCGCGATCCACTACCTCGAGCAGGCAGAGATCGATGCGGCAGACAAGAAGAAGGGCGCGAGCCTCAAGGGCGACTGGCAGGACCCGGCATTCTCCGCCGCGTTCTCGAACGTCGAGATCCAGTACAAGAAGCTCGGCGACACGGTTATCCGCACACATCGTCACATCGGCTGGAACCTCGGTGACACGTACCTCCAGAAGAACCCCCAGCTGATCAAGCACCTCGAGAAGAAGGGCCAGGTCACGCTGCTCACCAAGGGCGCGAGCTACCTCCTGTGGCGCGGCGACTTCTCGCTGATCCGCAACTACATGCTCGACCACCTCGCGTGGATGCTCTCCGACTCGACGGGCATTCCGCCTGCGTACGCACGCCAGTCGAAGATGGTCCAGGAGACCTACGGCTACTACAACGGCGCCTTCCTCGAGGGCGCGCAGGACGGCCGGCACGATCAGGCATTCATCGAGCTGTGGCGCGGCCAGAAGCGCAGACGGCTCCCGTTCCGGTTCGGCTACGTCGACAAGGACAAGCAGGCTCATCTCGTGGTCACGCGTCCGAAGACCTGACGAGCGCTGGCGTGCGGCGTGCAGCACTGGGCGGCATGGTCCACGCGTGCCTGCTCGTGATCGTGTGGTGTACCGTCGGGCATGCCGATTCTCGCGCACGCCCCGGCGAGCTCGGCCCCCGGATCGGTGGACCGTTCGCCACCGGCCATGACGCGCGTGTCAGGATGGTCGAGGTCGATCCTCGAGTTTTCGTCACCCCCTGCGGGGCGGTGCTCGGGAGCCGCTCGAGCGCCGAGCTTCTCCGGACCACCAGGAGGCCGTGATGCTATCGCTGCGATGGCTCTCGATCGTGATGCTGTGCGCTGCCGGCTCCGGCGCCGATGCCGCACCGGACCGGCGGCTCGAGCTCGGTGTGCGGCTGGGAATCCAGTCAACACGGATGGTGTTCAGCGACGATGCGCCGATGGGGAAGGGCCCCCTGGTCGATGCGAGCGCAGGCTGGCGGTTCACACCCTGGCTCTCGCTGAGCCTGGCGGTCGCCTACTCATCGATCCACGACTCGTTCCAGGACCCATTCGATCCCAACAAGACCTATGACGCGCACGTCAAGCTCGTCGACGTGGGGCCTCGGCTGTCGTTTCACCATCGCGGGGTGATCGCCGGCATGGGCCTCGCCGCGGAGTTCGTCTCGTACACGGGCGATACGACCGCGAAGGAGCGCGGTTCGCTGTTCGAGCTGCACCTCGGTTACACGTTCCCGCGGATCGACGCGATCGGTGGTGGCGCGATCCAGGTGCTCGGGATGGTGACGCAAGCGACCACGCCCTACGATGGCGACAATATCCAGTCGCTTCGCTTCGGCGCGGGCATCGAGTTCTAGATCGGAGCTAGCGCTGGTTCTTCGGCCGTGGCTGCGGCGGCAGCGGGGCGGGGAGCGTGAGGTGGGGCGCGAGGCCGGTGACCTTGCGCGACGAGCCATCGAGCATCAGCAGGCTGACCTCGAGATCGAAGCCGCGCGCCAGCTCGGGGAGCGATGCGTTTGCCGCGCAGTCGAACTGCCCGACCCGGACCTGCGGGCGCGCCTCGCTCGCGGGCTTGAAGATCGGCGAGTAGATGTCCTGCCACGGGGCGTTTGCCGCGGGGCGGACCTTGACCGTTCCGAGGACCGCCGGGGTGTCCTCGGGAAGCTTGATCACGAGGCCATCGAATGACTCGCCCGGCTCGCCGGGATGGGCCGGCGCGCGATACCGCGCGGTGATGCCGGGGACCT
>JAYVLW010000923.1:0-3267 GCA_043759315.1 Myxococcales bacterium | reverse complement strand
CCTTGCCTGGCAGCCGCTCGCGAGCTGGCTGGCGCATCACTGACGCGAAACGCGGTATCTGGTGTCTGTGATCGCCGGCCGTGCAAAAGACGCGTGCCTCTCCGAGGACGACCTGTTCGCCGTCGCGCATGGCGCGCTCGCCGACGCGCCGTCGGTCGAGGCGCACCTGGCGACTTGCGCCACCTGCAGCGCGCTCCTCGCCGGCGTGGTGCGCGCGCAACCGTCGCGCCCGTGGGACTCGCTCGCCGGCTCGATGCTCGGACCCTACCGGATCGACGCGCAGATCGGTGCCGGTGGCATGGGGGCCGTCTACCGCGCGTGGGATCCGCGGCTGGCGCGCACCATCGCCGTCAAGGTCCTGCACGGTGACAGCGCAGCGCGCACCGAGCAGCTCGCCGCCGAGGCGCGTGCGGCGGCCGCGATCGATCACCGCGCGATCGTGACCATCCACGACGTTGGCACCGCCGACGGGATCTCCTACGTCGCGATGGAGCTCGTCGATGGCGAGTCATTGCGCAGCGTCCTCGCGAACGGCGCGCTCGGCGTGACACGGGCGCGCGAGCTGCTGCTGGAGCTCGCCGATGCGCTCGCCGCCGCACACGCCTGCGGCGTGGTCCACCGCGATCTCAAACCGGAGAACCTCGTCCTCGCCCGCGGCGGCCTGCGCATCCTCGATTTCGGCCTCGCGACGCTCGTGGATGCGACCGCGCTCGACGCCACCGAGCCCGGAGCCATCCATGGCACCGCTGGCTACATGGCGCCCGAGCAGGCACGCGGCGAGCTGCTCGATGCGCGCGTCGACCTGTTCGCTGCTGGTGCGATCGCCTACGAGCTCGCGACCGGCCTGCGGGCGTTTCCGGGTGCGACCCATGCCGAGCGGATCTCGGCGACGCTGCGCGATACGCCGCCGACCGATGGTCTCGGCGGGCTCGCGCCGATCGTCGCGCGCTGCCTTGCGAAGGATCCGCGCGATCGCTTCCACTCGGCCGCGGATCTCGCCTGGGCGTTGCGCGCCAGCCCGACCCCGCGGCCGCCGCCCCGCGGCCTCACGCGACGCGCATGGCTCGGCGCCGGGCTCGCGGCCGCCGGCACCGGTGCGCTCGGTATCGCGCTCGGCCGCCGACGGGGCACGGTGGGGGGGGCGGTGCCGGAGCTCGAGCTGGTGCCACTGACGCATCGCAACGGGCGCGTGTTCACCGCGCGGTTCACCGCCGACGGCAATCGCGTCGTGTTCGGTGCCGCCTGGGACGAGGAGCCGCTGGCGATCTTCGGCCTCGAGCTCGCGTCCGGGATGGCCGTCGCTCTCGATCTCCCCAGCGCGGATGTGCTCGCGGTGTCCTCGCATGGCGACCTGGCGGTGAGCCTCGGCCATCGCTTCGTCGACCACCAGAGCGCGCGTGGCCAGCTCGCGATGGTCCCGCTCGCCGGCGGCGTCCCGAGGATGATCGCCGAGGACATCCAGGAGGCGGACTTCGCGCCGAGCACCGAGGAGCACAAGACGCCCGGCGGCTCACTGCTGGTCGTGCGCCCGAACCAGCGCGGCTTCCGCATCGAGCTTCCGCTCGGCACGGCGATCGTCGACGAACCGGGCTGGATCACGCACGCGCGCGTGTCGCAGGATGGCGCGCGGGTCGCGTATCTCCGCCACCCGCAGGTCAACGACGATGCGGGCGGTGTGATGATCTACGAGGTGGCGACCAGGACGAACCGCCTGCTCACCGGTGGCTGGTCGAGCATCGCTGGGCTCGCCTGGGAGTCAAGCGGCGCTGCGCTGTGGTTCACGGCAGGTCGCGACGACTACGCGAATCGCCTCCATCGCGTGACGCTCGACGGCCAGGTCATGGAGCGCAAACGAGACCCGAGCCGCATGCGGCTGCACGATCTTGCCGCCGACGGCCGCGCGCTCGTGACCACCGATGTCTGGCGGCTGCGCGCGATGGCGGGCGGTCAGGATCTCTCGCAATCGTGGGTGTCGTACGTCTCGGACCTGTCCGCCGACGGTACCCAGGTGGTGATCGGCGAGCTCGGCGGCCCGGAGCCCGGCATCGGCGCGTATCTGTCACCGTACGGTGGCGGCCGTCCGCTCCGGCTCGGACCGGGGTTCCCGGTCGCGATCTCTCCATCCGGCAAGCGGATCGCGGCGAACGTGCGGGAGACCGATCGGCTCGTCGTCTACGCGACCGAATCCGGTGACGCCCCGTCGATTCCGGCGCCGGGCTTCGTCACGATGGCGCGCTGGATCGACGAGCGATCGCTCGTCGCCCTCCAGAACACCAAGCTCTGGCGCCTCGCGCTCGATCACGCGCCGGTCAGTCTCGCGGAGAGCGCCGGACGATTCGTTCTCGATCCGGGGCGGGGTCGCTGCGCGTTTATCGACGGCAAGCGGGTGCTGCACGTGCTCGACCTCTCGACCGGCATCACGCGTGCGCTCCCCGGCGAGGATCCGACCGCCGAGGTCTGCGGCTGGCTCGCCGATCCAGACGCGGTCGTCGTGCGGACCACGACGACGCCGATCGTTCTCACGCGCATCGATCCCGTCACCGGCGCGCGAAGTCCGCACGGACAGATCCAGCCCCCGCGGCTGGGCCTCAAGGCGGTGGACAACTTCGTGCTCCATGCCGACGGCGTTCGCCACGCATACTCCTACGGGCAGGAGCTGTCCCAGCTCTACCTCATGGCCCCGGAGCGACCATCGCCAGACCCGGCAAGGACGTGATCTAGCTGGGGATCACGGCAATGGTTCCGCGGCCTTGACCGCCGGATACCGTTCGCGGTTATGTGCGCGGATGATCGCCGGCGCGCCTGGGCCTCGAGTCGTCGCCATCGGCGGCGGCAAGGGTGGCGTGGGCAAGAGCCTGGTCGCCGCCAACGTCGGGATCTTCCTGGCGACGCTCGGCAAGCGCGTGATCCTCGTCGATGGTTCGTTCGGTGCCGCGAACCTGCACATCTTCGTGGGCGTGCCGCGGCCGGCGCGCTCGCTTTCGGAGGCCCTCGCCGCGAACGGCCCCGCGCTCGCCGACATCTGCGTCCCCACCCACGTGCCGGGGGTCAAGCTGATCGCCGGCGTGTATGACCCACCGTGGATCGCAGAGCCCGGCCCGGCGATGGTGCGGATGGTGTGCGAGCAGCTGCGCACGCTGCCCGCGGACTGGGTCGTCGTCGATCTCGGGCCCGGGCTCGCGTCGCCGACGCTCGAGCTGTTCCTCGAGGCCGACATCTCGATGCTCGTCGCGGTGCCCGATCCCACGTCGATCGAGCTGATGCACC
>JAYVLW010000922.1:0-4323 GCA_043759315.1 Myxococcales bacterium | reverse complement strand
GTCACGATCGAGCGCGTGCTCCCCAGGGCGAAGCTCGTGCGGATCGTGCAGACCGAGGACAAGCGGCAGTACGACATCGGCATCTACCTCTATCTCCAGCGCGGCAATGGATCGTGGGAGGTCGGCGGGATGTTCACGGGCACGAGCTACTCGGTGCTCGACCTGACACAGGTGACGATCGAGAGCCACACCGGGTTCGGCATCCGCATCGGCCAGATCATCCGGACCAGCGCCTCCCTCGACGGCGCGACCGCGATGCCGGTGATCCTGCAGACGCAGCGCACGCTGCTCTGCGCCGGCGAGACGTACAACTGCGCGGATGTGACCACCCACTGCGACGTGATCTACCGCGGCAAGGCGATCTGGACGTTCCGTGGTGCCCTGGCGTTCGAGAGAGGTCTCGTCCGCGACATCGGAGATCGTAGCCGCGGCGGAATGATGTGCGTCCCGCAAGACCGCACGTTCCTCGGCTGGCCGATCCGTCCGGTCCCGACGAAGTAGGCCGCCGCGGTTACGGCCCGCAGTCGCCGAGGCAGATCTCGCCGGTGGAGCACACGAGATCGCCGCACAACGCGGGGCACGGGCCGCAGTCGGCGGGACACGACGCACAGGTCTCCCCGTTCGCGCACGCTCCGTTTCCGCACAGCGGCGGCGACGCGCACGACTGACCTGGCGGACACCGAGGAGCACAGGTCACCCAGCAGTCGGGATCTGCGCACGCCGCCAGGCCGTCGCCATCGCTATCGTTGCGTCCACAGCGCTCGATCGCCGACAAGCCGCGGTGGAGCCGCAGGTGATCTCTTGCCGTTCCAGCTCCGCTCCCCCCGTAGAGGAGGAGGCCGTTGCCGTCGGGCGCGAACGCGATCGAGTGGGCAGCGCGCGGCTCGAGCGCCCCCGTGACGGCCACGCCCTCCCACGTCGTGCCATCCCATTCCCAGACGTCGGACAGCGCCGTCGTCGAGCTGTCACTGCCGCCGACCAGGACGATGCGCTGTCGTACGAAGTCATAGGTCATCGCGGTGGACTCGCGCGGCGACGGGATCACGCCCGGAGACACATCGGCCCACGCCGTCCCATCCCATTCCAGCGTGTCCTCCCGGAACTGCGCCGCATGGCCGCCGAACATGACCAGCTTGTTCCGCCCGAAGTCGAACGCCGCAACGGCGCCGATCCGGTTAGGCTGATTGGGGGTCGGGATGGCTGTCCAGGCTCCGGTCGCACCGAGCGACCACGTGTCCCCTCGCGGCACGCCGCCGGTTTCCCCACCGAACAGCAAGATCTTGCCGGTCCCGGCGTACGCCATCGCGAAGCCCGTCCGTACGGGACTCGGTCCGGCGACGCTCCGCTGAGTCCACGTCGAGTCCGCCAGCTCCCAGGTGTCCCCGAGCGGGACACCGCTCAGGTTCTTGCCACCGAACAGGACCACGACATCGCGCACCGGATCGTACGCCATGCCTGCACCCTGTCGCGCCGGCGGACCCGCGCTCGAGAGCTTCGTCCACCGCCCGTCCCACGCCCAGGTCTCACCGGCCCCCCCCACGCTGGAGTTGCCGAACAGCACGATCCGGTGGCGCGCAGAATCGTAGGCGACCACATGGTCCGCGCGCGACCCGGGAGTCTCCGGGTCCGCCGCCGCATCGCGAACGCTCCAGGTCGCCGCCCCCAGGGCGTAGGTGACTCCTTGCAACGGTGCGATCGCGATCAGCTCGGATCGCGCCGGCAGTGGAGCGATCCCCAGCCCAGTCACCTCCGCAGGGAAATCGGCGCGCTGGGTCCACGTGGCGCCATCGAAGCTCCAGACGTCCTTGAGCGCCGGGCCGAAGATGAGGTCCGGTGACGAATCGAGATCTCCGCCCAGCAGGACGACATGTCCGGTTCCCGGATCTGTCGCCATCGCGTGGCCCGCACGGGCTGGCGGTCGCGGTGCTAGGGCTGCCACGAGACGCCAACCGGCCGGTTCGCGGATCCACGTGTCATCGAAGAATGTGGTGTCCTCGTAGCCACCGAACAAGACGAGCTTGCCGATGGTGGGATCGAACGCCATCGCCGCGCCGATGCGTCCGCCGGGATCCACACCCCCGCGCTTCACCCACGTCGTGCCTGTCCACTCCCAGGTGTTGGGAGCTGTGCCCATGGCACCGAGCCCGCCGTGCAGGACGACGCGCTTGATGGTTGGATCGTACGCCACCGCCCCACGGCTGCGCGCGCTGGGTGCCAGTGGCGGGTAGCGTGCGGTCCACCGCGTCCCGTCCCATTCCCAGGTGTCGCCGAGCGGATTCCCACCTGCGTTCGCGCCGCCGAACAGCACCATCCGGTCGCGCTCCGCGTCGTAGGCCATCGCCGCGTAGGACCGCGGGCTCGGCGCGAACTCGGTCTGGATCACGCGCCAGCGCGTCCCGTCCCACTCGCGGGTCTCGGCGTTCGGCACCGAGGGCGCGAAGCCGTCCGCGGTCGCCCCACCGAACATGACGACGCGATCGCGCTTGCTGTCATAGGCCAGCGAGTAGCCGTAGCGCTGCGTCATGACGTTGCTCTTGACCGGGGACCACGTCGGGTTCTCGTCGGCGCACGCACTCGAGCACCCATCGAAGGAGAGCGCGTTGCGATCGTCACAGCGTTCGCCGCGGACGAGATCGACGATGCCATTTCCACATACCTCGAGAGAGCCGCAGTCCGCCGAACAACCATCGCCGGCCGCGTTGTTACCGTCGTCGCACGCTTCGGCGACGTTGGTCGGGTCGCCCGAGACGCTCGGATCGGCAAGATCGACGCGCCGGTTGCCACATCCACCAGGAAGGCACGCGCCGCCATAGCAGCGGCCCTCGGGCGCGGCGTCGCAATGCACGTAGTCCGCCTTGTTCTCGCACGCCGCGAGTTGCTCTGCCGTGACGCACACGGGAAGAGCCGGCGACGGATCGACGAACCGGCACTCGGTGCCGGCGGGACAGGTGGCGCCGTCTCCGCAGGAGGTGGTCGCGGTCCGGATGCAGCTCGCGAGCCCCAGGATCAGCACGCCGGTCAGCAGTAGACGAGAGCGCGTCAACATCTGCTCCATCATCTCTCCGATCGTGGCCGCTCAACCGATGTCGATGGCGATTTCGCCGTCCTTGATCGAGACGCGCACGGTTCCGGCGTGATCGACGCCGAAGGCCCCGAACGCGACATCCTCGATGTGCCGGGTCAGCGTGGACGCCAGGCCGCGGGCCCCGATCTCGCGCTTGATCGAGTCCTCGACGATGTGATCGAGGACGTTCTCCTCGATCACGAGATCGAAGCCCTCGAGCTTGAACTCCTTCGTCATGCGCTGGATGACGTCGGAGCGCAGGATGTCCTTCAGCGTGCCGGCATCGAGCGAGCGGAACGGCACCACGCGGGTGAACCGCGCCACGAGCTCGGGAAGGAAGCCGTAGGCCTGGAAGTTGGAGATGTTCTCGACCTGCTCGGCGGAGAAGTCGACGGCGATCGTGTCGGGATCCGCGCCGGCCGCGGCCTGATCGCGGCCGAAGCCGATCTGGTCGCGCATCGCGCGGCGGTGGGCGATCTGCTGGAAGCCGGAGAACGCGCCCGCGGCGATGAACGCGATGTCGGCGGTCGACATCACGACGTGGTCCGCGTAGCTCGAGTGCGTGAGATCGAGCGGCACGACGACCTCGGACGACTCGAGCATCTTGAGCAGCTCGCGCTGGACGCCCATGCCGGTGACGTCCTTGGTGGTCCCGGCGCCGGCGAAGATCGCGTTGTTCTGGCCCGAGGCGATCTTGTCGAACTCGTCGAGGCAGACGATGCCGATCGAGGCGAGCATCGGATTCTCGTCGGCGGTGTGGAGGAGGCGGGTCAGGATCGTCGACGGATCCTGGCCGACGTAGCCAGTCTCCGAGTAGGTGGTGATGTCGACCAGGGCGGTCGGCAGCTTGAGGATCTTGCCGAACAGCGTCTCGACCAGGAACGTCTTGCCCGACCCGGTCGGCCCCACGCACAGGAAGTTCGACTTCCGGGGGAGATCGGCACGGTCGACGCCGTCGACGTAGATGCGCTTCACGCGCTTCACGTGGCGGTACGCCATCAGGCACAGGGCGCGTCTGGCGTGCTCCTGGCCGCGATATCCGTGCTCCTGGAGCGCCTGGAACATCGCCTGCGGCGATGGGGCCGGCAGCTCGCGCACGAACTTGATGAAGTGCTCGAGCCCCTGCTTGCGGACCTTACGGTTAGGCTCCATCCCCGAGGGGTAATCGTAGCCGATGGGGTTGTGTTTGACCAATCACTCACTTGGGTGGCCTAATCGGTGACGGTGAGCACGCCGAGCCTGGTGCGTCCGTTCCTCGA
>JAYVLW010000921.1:0-5728 GCA_043759315.1 Myxococcales bacterium | reverse complement strand
CCCGTCGAAGGATGGCATGACGATCGATACCGACGCGATGTGCGCGGCGATCGACGAGAAGACGCTCGTCGTGCCGATCTCGCACGTCGTGTTCTCCTCAGCGTACATCCAGGACGTCAAGAAGATCGCCGCGCGGGCCAAGGAGGTCGGCGCGCACGTGATCCTCGATTGCTACCAATCGGTCGGCACGGTGCCTCTCGATGTCGTCGATCTCGGCGTGTCGTTCGCATGCGGCGGCTCGGTCAAGTACGTGTGTGGTGGGCCGGGCGCCGCGTGGGTCTACGTCCGCAAGGATCTGATCGAGCAGTTCGCGCCGCGCGTCACCGGCTGGTTCGGCAACGAGGCGCCGTTCGCGTTCACGATGCCCGACCAGAGCTACGCCGAGACGGTGTGGCGCTACATGGGCGGCACGCCGGCGGTCGCGGCGCTCTACCAGTCGCGCGCGGGCCAGAAGATCGTCGGCGAGATCGGCGTGCGCAAGATCCGCGAGAAGAGCCTCGTGATGACGCAGCTGTGCATCGACTGGGTCGACGAGCTCGGCATGAAGCTCAACAGCCCGCGCGCCGCCGAGCAGCGCGGTGGCAGCGTGGTGTTCGACTTCGTAGGTGCGGCGGACGCGTGCCGCGAGCTCAATCGCCGCAAGTTCTTCTGCGATCACCGGCCCACCGCGGGAATCCGGATCGCGCCTCATTTCTACACGAAGCCGTCGGAGATCGAGCTGTTCTTCACCGAGCTGAAGAAGCTGCGAGGCGCTTCCTCCGCGCCGGCGCGGTGACGAGCATCGTGACGCCGCTCCAGCATCAAGGGCGGCGACGACGGCGCAGCGCGGCGGCGAACGCGAGCCCGAGCAGGAGGCCGCCGCTCGGTTCGCGCGTGCTGCAGCCGGAGCATCCGTAGAAGCTCTTCGGATCGAGGCCGTCAGCGAAGCCGCCATCGCCATCGCCGCTGCCGCTGACTGCCTCACCGCTGAGCGAGACCTCGAGAGGGGCAGCGAGCTGCATCGACGTGATGCGCATCGTCTGCACGTAGACGCCGAGCTTCGTGGGATGGAAGCCCACGCTGAACGTGGCCGTCTCGTTCGGCGCGAGCGTGTGTGGGAAGTTTGGCGAATCGATGGTGAACGGCGGATCGAGCTCCGGGTCCGCGATCATGATCGGCGTGGCGTCGCAGTTCTGCAGTGTCACGCTCTGTGGCTGCATCGTGTCGATGTGGATCGGCACCGTGCCGAACATCAGCGACGACGGGGCGATCGCACCGCCGTCCGCGACGAACAGCGCGCTGACCATCGTGCGCTCCTCGGTACGGTTCGCGACATCCGTCGACCACACGATCGCGTCGTGCCGGCCGCCGGCGAAGGACTGGCGCTTCGGCGTGATGCCGACCGCGGCCTGCCCACCTGGGGTGATCATCGAAGGGTAAGAGGACGGCGACGAGAACACGAGATCGAATGCCGAGGTCGCCGAGTCCATGCGCGGGGCGGTCAGCCGGAGGGTCGCCGTGCCCGTCGACTTCAGCGCGAGCGTGCTCGAAGACGTCGAGGCGTTGACGCAGAACGTGCCGAGCGCGGTCACCGGCGGCACGGTGAAGTCGGCGGTCACCACCCTGCCGGTGATCGGGATCCGCAGCATGCCGGCGTTCGAGGTCACGAGGATCGCGTTCGCCAGGTCACCATCCGACGACGGATCGATGTGGAGCTGTGCGAGGACGGGCGTGGTTCCAGGCGTGCCGGTGACCGACAGCCGCGGGTTCACGGTCTCCAGCGCGATGCCGGTGACCTGGACCGGCGTGGTGCCGAGGATCATCACCGATGTCGGTGCCGGTGTGGTCGTCGTGCGGATCTCGCCGAGCGAGATCGTCGTCGGGGTCGAGTAGACCGACATCGTCGTGCCCTGGCAGGTCGCAGGGATCGAGATCGGCGAGCTCATGAACGCATCGGGCGCGCTCGCGGTGAACGTGGTGGCGAACATGCCCGCGGCCGTCGGACGGCACGACGCCGTGATCGTGGTCGTGCCGTTCAGAGGCACCGTGGTCATCGGTGAGGGCGACAACGTGAACGGACCGGACGGCGCGCCGCCGAGCGTCACCGTGGTGAGATCGCGGTTGCCCTGGTTCGCGAGCTGGAACGTCACCTGCGACGTCACGTTGACGGGGACGAGGCCGAAGTCGATCGTGGTCGGTCCACCGACGAGCGACAGCGTGGCACCGCGGCCGATGCCCTGGAGCGGCACGGTCGTCGATCGATCGGCGGTGTCGTAGTACTGGATCAGCAGTGAAGCGTCGCGCGTACCGATGGCGCTGGGATCGAACGTGACGCTGATGTCCACCTGCTGGTTCGCGGTCAGGTTGCACGTCGGCGGCAGCGCCCCCGCGCACTGGCCGCTCGCCAGGTAGGTCCAGTCCGCCGCCGTGGCGCCCGTGACCTGGACGCTCTTGATCTGCAGCGTGCCACCTCCGGCATTGCGCAGGTGGACCGCGCCGGAGCCCGTCGCGCTGATGACCTCGATCTCGCCGATGTCGATCGGACTGCCGGTCAGCGCCAGCACCGGATTCGACGAGCTGACGCCGTTGCACGACAGCAGGATCGGCGGCATCGCGTACTGCGCCGAGTTGGTCGCGACGTAGAGCGACGCCGTGTGCAGGCCGGCGGTCTGCGGCGTGCACTTCACGACGAACGACGCATCCGAGCCCATCGATACGCCGGAGATCGCGGCATCGCACTCGCGCGCATCCGGGTTGCACGGCATCCCGATCTTGAAGTTGCCGTCGATGTCGGTGGTCTGGAAGTAGAGCTCGGTGATCGTGGTCGGGCTGTTGTTGTGGACCGCCGTACCGACCATCGCCGATCCGCCGACGGTCACGTTACCGAAGTTGATCGACGACGACGTCGGGCCGAGGCTCGGCATCTGGCCGTACTCGCAGACGCCCTCGGCATCGAAGTACGCCGAGCCCACACCGTCGTTGACGTGGAACAGGCAGCGCTTCATGCCCGTCATCGGTACGCCACTGCAGTGGACCGTCATCGGCACCGCGGTGAGGCTCGTGACGGTGAACGGAGGCCCGGTCGGCACCGTCGCGGTGACTTCCGGATCGCACGACGGGGCGCGGGTGATGGAAGCGACCGTGACGTCCGCGACATCGTCGTTCTGCAGGAGGATGGTCCCGTTCGTCCCTGCCGGTGCGGTGCTGTGGATGACGAGGACCGGTGGTACCGGATGGAAGTTCGGCATCCCCGGTGAAGCAGCGACGCCCGCGGAGAGGAGGACGATCGCGAGCGCCGTGGCACGGCGCGTGGACTTCTTCACCGGCGGCGCCTCCGGCGCAGCACGATCAGCACGAGCAGTGCCGGCCACGCGTCGCCGGGACGGCTGGTGGTGCAGTCGCACGCGTAGAAGCTGGTCGAGTCGGGTGTGGTGCCAGGCGGCGCGATACCCTGGCCGAGGAGCGTGACGCCGAGCGGGCCCTTCGACGAGGTGACGATCAACGTTGCCATCCGCGTGCCGACCTTGGTCGGGCGGAACTTCACGTTGATCGTCGCGATCGCATTCGGCGCGAGCGTCTCCGGCAGCGGCGCGGCGCTGTCGTCGCTGAACTCGCCGCCGGGCGAGATCTCGGGCCCCGACAGGGACATCGGCTCCATGCCGCAGTTCTGGATCTTGATGACCTTGGGATCTCCGGTCTGGCGCAGCATGACCCCGCCGAAATCGGCGAGCTGCGGGGCGATGGCGCCGCCATCAGCGACGAACTCGGCGGTCACCGTGGTGCGCGGCGCCGCCTCGCCCGCGACGTCAGTCGCCCACACCACGTCGTCGGTCTGGATCCCCTTCGCCACCTGGCGCAGCGGCGTCACCTCGACCGTCGCGCTCTGGTTCGGTGGCAACGAGTACGGATAGCTGACCGGCGAGGTGTACGAGAGCTGGAACGGCGACGATGCCATCTTGTTCAACACCGGCTGGGTCGCGAGACCGACCGTGGCTGTACCGGTCGCGGTCAGGCGCGCGGCCGCGCCGGTGGTCGCCTGGTTGACGCAGAAGCTGCCGACGTTGATGGTCTGCGAGTACTCGACCTTCGCGGTGACGATCTTGCCGGTGACCGGGATCGAGAGGCTCTCGCCGCTGGCGGTGACCTCGATCGAGGTTGCGAGATCGTGATCGGCGGTCGCATCGACGTTCAGATCGAACATCGACGGCTGTGCGAGCGTGATCGACGTCGAGCTCGGCGGGGTGACGCTGAGCCCCGCGACGGTGGGCGAGAGTGCGGGTGGCGAGGTGATCGTCAACGTGCCTCCGGCGGTCTTCAGCGCGACCATCCTCGTCACGCGCGGGCTACCGGTGCGGACCTCACCGAGCTGGATGCTCGACGGCGTGGAGAACAGGCTTCCCGAGGTGCCGGTGCACTTCACGAGGATCGAGATCGGGCTGCCGGAGAGCGCATTCGGTGCCGCGATGTCGAGCGGAGCCGTGAACAGCTGTGCGGCCGTCGGCGTACAGCCGACGGTGATCGTCCGCACCGACGAGGCACCGATCGTGGTCGGGGCCGGGGACACGGTGAGCTCGGTGCCGGGCTGGGTCAACGTCAGGTTCACCGGCGTCAGGACGACGTTGCCGTCGTTGCGCAGATCGAACGTGGTGGTGGTCAGGATGCCGATCGGCGAGGTGCCGAGGTCGAGCGTCGGCGGCATGCCGAGGTTCGATGCGAGTGCGAGGGTCGCGCCGAGCCCGGTGCCGTCGAGCTGGACCTGGTACATCGGCGTGTTCGGATCATCCGAGGCGATCGTCAGCGTCGCGTTGCGCATGCCGATCGCCGTCGGCGCGAAGGTCGCGGTGATCGCGAAGCTCGCGGACGGCGGCAGCGTACACGGTAGCGTCTGGCACAGCCCCGCCGTCGTGTACGTCCAGTCCATGCTCCCGGCTTGCGTGATGCCGGTGATCGTGAGGTTGCCCATGCCGATGTTGCCGACCGTCACGTTCGAGCTCGTCATCCCCGAACCGACGGCATTCATCAGCGTGACGCTCGACGGGTTGACGGAGATCGCCGGCTGCGTGCCTCCACTCGTGCCGTTGCAGGTCAATGCGATCGCGGGCATCAGCTTGGTGCCGCCATTGCCGACGATGTAGAGCTGCGCGGTCTTGATCCCCACGGTCTGCGGCGAGCAGGTGACGTTGACGACGAACATCCCGCCCGTTGGCACCACGACGGTCGCATCGCATCCGGGGCCGTCGATCAGGCAGGGTGCGTGGACCTTGAAGTTGCCGTCGTGATCGCCGAGCTGGATCGAGAGCAACGTGTGTTGCGGGTTGCCATTGGTGTTGACGATCGTCAGCGGCACGACCGCGCTCTCGGTGCCGACCATGACATCGTTGAAGTTGTGGCTGCCCGCCGAGGCGAACATCGTGGTGCCCTCGGTCATGCACAGCCCGGTGTAGCTCGTCAGGATCTGCGAGGCCCCGCCGATCACGTTCTGCTTGCAGCGCCGGATCCCATAGATCGCGGATCCGGTGCAGCCGATGCCCACCGTATGCGTACCCATCGGCATCACCGTGAACGGCCAGGTTGGCGTCGCGAACGGCATCACGCCGCCGGCACACGAGCCATCGGCGACGATCGAGCTGACGCTGCCCACGGCATCGCCGATGTTCTTCAACATGCTCGCGCCACTGCCCGGCGTGTTGAGGGGCAGTGACACGGTGATCACGGATGGTTCGACGACGAATTGTGGACCGGCGGCGGC
>JAYVLW010000920.1:0-3632 GCA_043759315.1 Myxococcales bacterium | reverse complement strand
CCCAAGCCGGGCCCCCGTGGCCTGCACGCGAGCCAGCATCTCGAGGTCGCGCGAACGCACGAGGAGATGGCGCGGCAGTCGGGGCGGTGGCCGGATGATCCGAGCCCTGGCCCGGGCGGCGCCGGGATCCGCTGGGTGCGGGCGTGGGACACGGGTGTCGAGCACGAGCGGATCGCGAACCTCCACCGCAGCAAGGCGTCGCAGCTCGAGGCCGCTCACGCCGAGGCGTGCGGACCGCGCCCGGTCGAGGAGGTCTCGATCTCTCCGTTGCAGCGCCACGCGATCGGCAGCTGGAACACCAGCACGGGCGTGATCCTGTACCTGGATCGAAACTCCGGAGATCCGGATCGACTACTCGCCGACCTCAAGTGCCATCGCGCGTGGATGATGCTCGCACCGGCCGGCATGGAGGAGTGCCCTCTCGATCTCCCGGGCCTCGTGCTCGATGCGAAGGGCGACACCGACGGCGTCACCGTGTCGCTGATCGTGCGCGATCCGAAGCTCGTGCCGGAGCTCCAGCGCCGAGCGGCGCACGATCTCGAGCTCGGCGCCACGCGACAGGCACAGCAGCGCGGACGCTGAGTTGGCGCTCCACGTGCACTACATGAAACCATGTCCATTCCTCTCGACCTGACGTTCCGCGACATGGAACCAAGCGACGCGGTCGCAACGGCGATCCGTGAATCCCTTGATCGGCTCGGTAAGTTCTACGACCGGATCCAGCGCTGCGCGGTGGTCGTCGAGCGCCCGCATCAGAGCCAGAAGCACGGCCAGGGCTTTCACGTCCGCCTTCAGATCGAGGTGCCTGATCGGGTGTTCACGATCGACAGAGACCCCGGCCAGGACGACGACCACACCAACGTCTACGTCGCCATCGGCGACGCGTTTCGCGTGGCCCGCCGCCAGCTCCAGGATCACGCGGCGATCATCCGCGGGGACGTGAAGTCCCACGCCTGAACGCAGTTCCTGCGCATTCCGCGCAACCCGTGGTGTCACGGCCTTTGCACAAAGCGCTGACATGATGTCGGCCACCCGCGTATTCGCGCACTCCTTGCGTCTCGTCGTCACCGCCAGCGCACTTACCGCGCTCGCCGCCTGCACCGGGTCGGATGGAGGCGATGGACCTCCCGGCGCCAATGCGCTGTCAGCGACGACTGCCGGAGCCGGCAGGTGCGAACTGCGCGAACGGCGGCACGCGGATCGACGTCGGCGTCGATACCGACGGCAACAACGTGCTCGGACCTTCCGAGGTGACCGGCACGTCGTACATCTGCAACGGCACCGGGCAGACCTCGCTGGTGCGGACGCGCACCGAGCCTGCCGGCGGGAACTGCGCGTTCGGCGGGACGCGGATCGAGAGCGGCATCGACACGAACAACGACGGCACCCTCGCCGACGCCGAGGTCGATGCGAACGCGACCAGCTACGTCTGCAACTTCGCCCCGCCGGGCGCGATCTCGCCCAGCAACGGCATCCACGTGGCCTTCAAGACGAACGGCGTCAGCACCACCGCGGCTGCGCCGATCACGGTCCGGTTCACGATGAAGGACGATCGCGGGTTCCCGCTCGACATCGCGGGCGTGTACTCGGAGAACACGCCGATCCAGCCGCGGTTCGCGATCGGCTATTTCACGAAGGATCCGGTCACCAACGTGGTCTCGCCGCTGACCGTGTACACGAAGTCGGGTACCACGCCGCAGCCGACCAGCTACAACCCGCTCGGCACCGCGGCGGGCCACGGGACCCTCGTCGAGAACGGCCTCGGCGCCGGTGACTACACGTACACGTTCCCGACGACCACGACCGCGGGCGGACCCGTCGCGGTCGCGTACGATCCGACGAAGCTCGGCGAGAGCCACGTGGTCTGGATCCAGGCGTCGCGGCAGACCGACCTGGTGTTCACGATCAACGCGAACACGTTCTACGCCGACAACGCGCCCTACAACTTCATCCCGAACGGCACCGGGACGCCGCTGACGCGCGAGATCGTGTCGTCGGCGAAGTGCGACGGCTGCCACGCGAAGTTCAAGGCGGAGACCACCGCCTCTGCCGCGTTCCACGGCGGCGGTCGCGTCAACGCCGGGATGTGCAACGTCTGCCACAACCCGGGGCGCACCTCGAACCCGCTGGCGGACTCGGCGAGCTTCATCCACCGGATCCACAACGGCGAGATGGTCGCGACGGCAAACCTGTTCCACGGGATCTCCGCGACGTATCCGCAGGACACCCGGCTCTGCTCGACGTGCCACGGCGGCGCAGCGCAGGGTATCCAGTCCACAACGAACCCGTCGACGCTCGCGTGCAAGGGCTGCCACGACTACGTCTCGTTCACCGACTCGGCGCCCGCCACCTGCCAGATCGTCGGCAACGTGGTGCGCGGCACCGACGGCAAGCCGCTGCCGTGTAACCACGTCGCGGGTCCGCAGCCCGAGTCGGGGTGCGTGGCCTGCCACGGCCCGACCGGCGGGTTCTCGACCGCGCGCTATCACAAGCCCGTCGCCGAGCCTGACCCGAAGAACTCGTGGCTGATGCCGGTCGGCGGCAACGCGAACACGAACGCTTCGTTCGTCGCCGCCGGTGGCTACGTGCCGCCCAGCGCGGACGTGATCACGTACGACCTGAAGAGCGTCGACGCGGTGCTCGATACGACCGTGACGCCGAACGTCAAGCGCCCCCAGATCACGTTCAAGCTGAAGAAGAACGGCACCGACGTGGTGTTCCAGACGTTCGCCGCGGGGACGGTCACCGAGCTGATGCCGAACTTCGTCGGCTCGCCGAGCGTGTACTTCGCGTTCGCGGTGCCGCAGGACGGTGCGACCGCACCTTCGGACTTCAACGCGTCGGCCAGCGGCTACATCAAGAAGATCTGGGACCGCAGTGCGACCGGCACCGGTGCCGGTGACATGACCGGCCCCGACAGCATGGGCTACTACACGATCAAGCTCACCGGCGTGCAGATTCCCGCGACCGCCGCGATGCTGACCGGCGGCGTTGGCTACACGTACTCGCTGTCGACCGCACCGCCGCTCGTGCAGACCAACGTCCCGGCCTATCCGTGGACGCCGAGCGGGCTCAACGACGGCAAGGCGCAGGGCGGCATCAGCGTGCCCGCGCCGAACGTGTGGAAGGCCGCGACCGGCTACACGGCGCGCCGACCGATCGTCGACAACGCGAAGTGCAAGAACTGCCACGGAACGCTCGGTGTCACGCCCAGCTTCCACGCCGGCCAGCGCAACGACGGTCCGACGTGCTCGTTCTGTCACAACCCGAACCGCACGAGCTCCGGCTGGTCCGCGGGATCGAAGTACTTCATCCATGCGGTCCACGCGGGTCGCAAGCGGGTGGTTCCGTTCACGTGGCACGCGACGGCCGTTGGCGCCGGCTACGACGAGATCGAGTTCCCCGGAACGCTCAACACGTGCACCACGTGCCACGTCCCGAACACGTTCGACTTCACGAGCCCGGCCAATCTCGCCGCGGTGGCGAACATGGAGCTGACGACGGTCGCCGCTGGCATCCTCGATCCAAATCCGTTGACCAACTCGACGTACTACACGGTGTCGCCGTACGTCGTCGCGAACGGCGTCACGAACTACGGCGCCGGCTTCGCCTACAACGCGGCCACGGATGTG
>JAYVLW010000919.1:0-6045 GCA_043759315.1 Myxococcales bacterium | reverse complement strand
CGACTACCGATCTGCGCAGCGAGCAGATCGAGCTTCGCCTTCGTCTCGCCGACCATCCGCGCTTCCGTGGCCGCAAGCCCGATGGTCACGACCTCAGTCAACCACCCGGTGCACACGTCACGACGATGCCACGTGGGTGCACACGACGGGTATAGTGAGACGGTGACCGCTGGACTCTGGTTCATGCTCGCCGGGCTGATCGCTGGCTGCGGACGTCTCGGGTTTGAAGGTGTTGCTGCGGATGGCGCGGTCGACCTCGGCGCCGATGGTGCCAGCGTGTTCGCGACCGGCGCGTTCTCGGTTCCAGTTCCGATCGCGGGGCTCAACTCGGTGTTTCAGGAAGATGAACCCACGTTGACCGGCGATCTCCTCGAGATCTATTTCGAGCGCACGGATTCGGGATCCAGCAAGATCTACGTCTCGACGCGAGCCTCGATCGCGGATTCGTGGGCAACTCCGACGCTCGTGCCCCTCACGTGTGGTGGCTGCGCGTCGCCGCTGATCTCGCGGGATGGCTTGACGCTCGTCTATGCCGCGGACCGAGTCGTCCCCACGGGGATCGAGACCTATCAAGTGATCCGCCCATCCCGCGGCCAGCCGTGGGGCCCGGAACTCCGGCTGTCGGTCACGGAGGGCTACAAGACGGGAACGCTTTCCGCCGATGGTCTAACGGCGTACCTCACGTACTTCACCACTCGTTACAACATCTACACCTCCCGCCGCGCCACTCAAGGCGATGTGTGGGGAGCACCGAGCGTCCTCCCCGACCTGCTGGGCCCCTCCGCGGACAGCAATCCGGCCCTGCTCGATGAAGACCGCCGGGTCGTGTTCGCGAGCCGCAGACCGGGCGGCCAGGGCGGTGACGACCTCTATCTCGCGTCCCGAGCAGATGCCGCTGCCGCGTTCGAGGCGCCGGCGGCGATCCTGGGTGTGAGCTCGAGCGCCGACGATGAAGATCCGTGGATGTCCGATGACGGGCACGTGCTCGTGTTCATGTCGACGCGCGGTGAACCGATGGGCGACCTGTACATTGCCACCCGGTAGCCTGGCGGTCCCTCGATCCTGCGCTACCCGCGTGCCGGTCGGTTGAGATAGGGTGCGCCAATGTCGAACAGCCGCACGTGCTCCCTCCTCGCGATGGCCTCGGTGTCCCTCCTGATCACCGCGTGCGGTCCTTCGGAAGGCGCGATGGGCGAGATGGGCGCGATGGGCGGGGCCGGGCCGAAGGGGGACATGGGCGCTCCGGGCACGATGGGCACGCCGGGCGGGGCGGGAACGAGCGGCCTCCCGGGCATCGCGTGCTGGGACCTCAACAGCAACCGGATGTGCGATCTCGCCACCGAGGACACCGACAACGACACTCAATGCGACCCCGCCGACTGCGCAGGTCTCCAGGGTCCTGCGGGCACCGCCGGCACTGCTGGTCAGCGCGCGGGCAGCGTGTTCGGCAGCGCGGCGCTCACACTGTCGCCGACCGCGACCACGGGCACGCTGATCCCCGGGCTCACGCAGACCCTGACCATCCCTGCCGCGTCGGTGACGTACATCTCGTCGGACGGCGGCATTCTCACCACGGGTGCAGCAGTCACCGACTTCAGCCTCGCCGACGTCGCTGTTGCCGTTGACGGAACCCTCCTCGCCAACGGCGGTTACCAGCAGATCGTCGCCGCGAACTCCCAGGGCATCACCGGCTCTGCCACGTGGAGCTTCACGGTCGCAGTGCCGCTCGCTGCGGGTGCGCATACCATCTCCGTGTTGGCGTTCGGCAAGAGCATCGGCTCGGACGCTCAGATCAGCGGGCCGAGCGGCAACGTTCGCCAGGCTTCACTGACCGTGATGGTCCTGAAGCTGTAGTGATGCCGCCGCAGCGGGAGCCTGCCGCACCGAAGTCGCCCAGCGCATAGCGCCTCGAGGCGCAATGCGACCGCCTCCTCAATGCTCGCTGCGTGCCGGCTTGCCATGCGAGGCCATGAGCCTGTCGGTCAGCGTGATCCCGATCGCCGAGATGATGAACACCGTGTGGATGATGGTCTGCCACATCACGCCAGTGGTCGTGACCGTGCTGCACGCCTTGACGGTGGCCCCGACGACACGAGCCGCCTCCTGCGCCATCAACGCCTCCGCCGTGCCGCACATGGGTAACGAGCCGAGCGCACCTGCCTCGATGAACGTCTTGAGGAGGTGGACCGACGAGATCCCGATGATCGCCATCGCCAGCTTCACCTTGAGCACGCTGGCGTTCACGTGGCTCAACCACTCTGGCTGATCTGGATGTCCCTGGAGCTTGAGCCGAGACACGAAGGTCTCGTACCCGCCGATGATCACCATCATCAGCAGGTTCGAGATCATCACGACATCGATCAGACCCAGGACGATGAGCATGATGTCCTGCTCGCCGAGGCTCGCGGCGCCCTGGATCAGGTGCAACAGCTCCTTGAGGAACAAGAACACGTAGACACCCTGCGCGACGATCAAGCCGAGGTAGAGCGGAAGCTGCAGCCACCTCGAGTTGAAGACGAGGCGCGGTATTGGGGCGAGGCGCTCTTGCACGAGGGATCGGATGCTTCGGGGCATGCGACGGTTACATGCGGCCGCACGCGCGAGGAGGAAGAACACCGCCGTGCGCGTGAGAGCGCTCGTTGCGACCGCTGACGCAGTGAAGTCCCAGTTGCGCTCGCGTACCATGGTCCAGTGAACGCGGACGACGACACGTTACCGGCCACTCCGCTCCACACGGCGCGGGCACAACGCTCGAGCGAGCTTCCGTCGACCATCGGTCGGTTCACGGTCGAGGCGAAGCTCGGCGAAGGCGGGATGGGCGTCGTCCTGCTTGCCACCGATCCCATGCTCGGCCGACGGGTCGCCATCAAGGTCCTGCGCGGCGTCGCGTTCGACGAGTCGGCGAAGCGGAGACTCCTTCGCGAGGCGCAGGGTACGGCGCAGCTCGCGCACGAGAACATTATCGTCGTGCACGAGGTCGGGACCCACGACGATCAGGTCTACCTGGCGATGGAGTACATCGCCGGGGAGACGCTCCGACAGCGACAAGCCCATCGCAGCTGGCGAGAGATCCTCGACCTGTATCTCCGCGCCGGCCGTGGGCTCCAGGCCGCACACGATGCCGGGCTCGTCCATCGCGACTTCAAGCCCGACAACGTCCTGGTCGCTGCGGACGGTCGACTTCGGGTCACGGATTTCGGTCTGGTTGCAGCGACGGATGCCGAACCCGAGCACGTTAAGACGCCCGCCGCGATGACGCCGGTACCGCGCAGCGCCGCGGACCTCACGTCGACGCTCACGCAGACGGGCGCGCTCCTCGGCACCCCGCGGTACATGTCGCCCGAGCAGCACCTCGGGGAACCGGTCGACGGCCGCGCGGATCAGTTCGCATTCTGCGTGGCGCTGTACGAAGCCCTGTTCGGGCAGCCGCCGTTTGCGGGAACCACCCTCGCGGAGCTGTCGGCCAGCGTTCTTGATGGAGCGCTCACACCCCCGCCATCGTCCGAGGTACCGCTTCCGGTGCAAGAGGCCGTGCTGCGTGGCCTCCGCCGCGACCGGAACGAGCGGCACGCATCGATGCGAGACTTGCTACGGCTGCTCGCAACCGAGACTCCGGCCGCGCCGCGGCGAAGCTGGCCACTGCCGGTGGGCATCGCCGGCGGAGTCATCGCGATCGCGTCCATCGTGCTCGTGATCGCGCTACGCCCCGAGCCGAAGAAAGCGGCTCCGCCTGCAGCACCGCTCGCGCCACCGGCGGTCACCGCTCCGAGCTCGCGGCTGGACGTCACGTCGCTCGGCAAGGCCCTCGGCTCGTTCGACGAAGGCGACGTGGCCTTTCGTTCGGGAGCGTACGACGACGCCGCGAGGGCCTTCGACGACACGTATGCGGCGTTGAAGGTTCCGCAGGCGCTCTACAATCGCGGTGCGAGCTTCTTCATGCGAGCGAAGCGCGATGGCCACGCGCCGTCGTACCGCCGTGCGGCCCTGTCGTACACGCAATACCTGGCGAGTGATCCGATGGCGCCCGGTGTCAGCGACGCGGTCGAGGCGATCGAGCTCGAAGCCAGCCGCCTCGAAGCGGGTGGCGATCGCCATTCCCCCTCACCCGCGATCCGCAGTCTGGTGGATCCGGAGCTTCGCGGCTTCGTCATGTTCATCAGCGAGCCGACGGAAGCGACCGTCTACGTCGACGATATCGCCAAGGGGCCCGTGGGCACCACACCATGGTCGGGCACGCTCGACGGCACGCACACCATCTACCTGGCGAAGCCGGGCTACAAGCAGCTCGAGAAGAAGGGCACCTACGACCGCCACAAGTTCATGATGCTGCAAGGCGTGCTCACGTCCGTGCCGTGAGCACGGCCTGGTGCTCGCGTGTTTCCGGTAGCCCCGACCCGGGTTGATTGGGTAGCCTGCCGGAGCTGGAGCGGACGACACCCTCCCGTGTGTGTTTCTGGCTCGCCCTGCCAGGCGAGGATCTCGAGCGAGCCGCGCTTGCCCTCGCGCACTCGCTCCTCGGGGGCGCTCCGAGCCTTACGCATGGTTGCGGTGTGCCTCGATCTATACGGCAACAAGAGCGACCTGATCGAGCCGCGCGGCGGACTCGAGAATGGCGGTGAGCAGCTCGCGCGGTGACCTCCCGATCGCGGAGGCCGCGACGTACAGCTCGTCGTGACCGACCGCGAGCGTCAGCGACGGCAACGGGTTCATCTCGAGAAAGATGACCTGGCCATCCGGCGTGATCCGGAAGTCGGCGCGACCATAGCCCTCGATGCCGAGCGCCTCGAACACGCGGTTCGCCGCGGTCGCGAGCCGCGCAGCCACCAGCGGTGGCAGCGGCGCCGGCACCTGAACCTCCACGCGCTCCGGCGTGGTGTGCTTGAGCGCGTAGTCGTAGATCTCACCGTCGTAGGCGTAGCCCACCGGCGGCAGCATCCCGATGCCTGCGAACCAGCCGACCGCCACGTCGCGACCGGGCACGAGCTCCTCGACGAGCACACCGCCCGGATAGCGCGCGAGCGCCGCCGCCACGGTGCCCGCGAGCCGCGCCGGATCCGCGACGATGCTCGCCGCCGTGATGCCCTTGCTCGAGCCCTCGAGGTTCGGCTTGACGATCAGCGGGCCCGGCAGATCTCCCAGAGGATCCGCTGCGGACCGCACGAGCCTGCCACGCGGTACGCGCACCCGCGCCGCGGCGACGATGCGCTTCGCGAGGCTCTTGTCGAGACAGACGGCGAGGGTGCTCGCGGAGCTACCCGTGTGCGCGAACCCGAGCTGTTCGAACAGCGCCGGATAGAACGCCTCGCGAAACGCGCCTCGCTCGCCCTCGGCGAAGTTGAACACCACGTCGGGTGAGATCCGCGCGAGCTCGGTGGCGAGGCGCGCGATCGAGCCCGTGACATCGATCGGCACGACGGAGTGCCCGAGCCCGGCAACCATGCGCGCGATCGCCTCGATCGCATCGCGGCTATCGAACTCGGCCTCGCGCTCGGCATCGCTCCGCTTCTCGTTGTAGGTGATAGCGATCTTCACGACAGCCCCCACAGCTCGTCCGGATCCTCGAGCGTCTCCGCCCAGGCATCCGCCATGCCCTCGAGCACGAGCGGCACGCATTCCGCGCCGTAGATCGCGACGACATCGGCGACTGCCTCCGCCATCCACTGGGCGTGCTCGTCGCTATCGACCGCGATGTGCTGGGTGAAGTAGGTCGTGTCGGCGATGTCCGCATATTGCGGTCGCATCACCGCGAACATCTCGGGCACGAGTGTCTCCGCGGTCAGGAGCCACCCGGCGAGCGCCGGCTCCGACATCTCCGTGAACTCGTCCGAGAGCCACAGGCTCGCTGTCTTGCCGAGCGCCTCGGTGGGAAATCCCGCGAGCGTGCGCACGCCGAGACTGCGCATCAGCTGCGCCGCGAGCGTGACGTGCGAGATGCCGCCGATGCCGGCTTCATGCGCGATGTTGTCCTCGATGGCCTGGCGCAGGCGGCGTGACTTCAACGCCTTCCCCTTCATCTGCGCGAGCATCGGGATCCAGGTGATGCTG
>JAYVLW010000918.1:0-3837 GCA_043759315.1 Myxococcales bacterium | reverse complement strand
CGACGAAAATGGTGCTCTGGTAGCGGCCCGCGTTGATCGGCACCGTCGTGCGCGGCTGGCGCAGCGGCGACTGCTGCAGCACGCGGGCGTCGCCTGACGTCACGTCGACATCGGCGAGCGCCGCGATGCCGACGGCCGCGCCGATCTGCCAGCCGTCTGCATCGTACCCACCGCCGAGACCGACCACGTGCTTCGCCGCGTCGAGCGAGGCGACCGAGACATCGCTCGTCCGCGTGGCGCTCGTCTCGTACGCATACCCGGCGCCCACCATCATGTCCCCGGGATGCCACTCGATGCCGACCGACGGAGAGAACGCCGTATGCCCGTGATGCGCGATCGAGATCTCGCCGACTGGATACGGACCGCCGGCGACGTTCTCGAGCTGCACGTGATCCGGCGCGATCGTCGTCGCTCCCGGGACGCTCCACAGCTCGATGCCGAGCGCCGCTTCGATGCGGAGGTCGGTGTGCGGCCGGACCTCGAGACCGATCCGCGCGCTCGGCGGCAACGTGTACGACAGCGCGGCGTGCGTGCCGGTGACGGTCGCGCGCGCGAAGTTCATCGCGGTGGGAAGCCGCACCGTCAGGTCGCCGGTCCCGGACACCCGGACCGGGCTCTGGACCAGGACGCCGAACGCGACGCTCGGTGCAAAGCTGTACTGCAAGCCCAGCGCGGCGGCGGGTGAGAGGTAGTCGGTCTGCGCGATGTCGAGGCGCATGTCGAGCGAGGCATCCGCGGGGTCGCAGGTCGCCTCGATGCAGGCAGTGGTGACGATCTGCTCTCGGCGTCGCGAGACCCAGTTCTGGAGCGCGATGCCCAAGCGCAGCTGACCGCTCACCGCATAGGCGGCACCGACCGCAACCACGAAGTACTGGGACCCTGTGGTATCGAGCGAGGCGAACCGCTGCGGCCCATCCGCGGCATAGCGATGGATCGTGTCGTAGGGCGCGCTGAGGCCGCCCGCGATCACGAGCCGCTCGCCGATACCGAGCGCCGCGGCCAGCTGAGGTACGGGATGCCCGGGCTGGAGGTTCGACGTGGTCGCGCCCGGCGCGCCCGTCGCATCGACCGGGAGGTAGTCGACCGTCTGATAGACGTACGCGACGTCGAACAGGAGCGCCCGCTTTCCATCACCGCGGAGCATCGCCAGCCCCGCGGGGTTCAGCCACAGGCTGTCGGCGTCGTCCGCGCCGGCGACGAGCGCGCCGGCCCGTGCGAGCGAGCGCACGCCGTGGATCGGCAACACGTTCCCGCCCGCGGCCGCCATGGCCGTCGACAGCACGATCGTGGCGAGCGCGGTTCGGATCACGCGCGCAGTGTATCCACTGAACAAATCACGGGGAATAGCCGTCCAACCGGCTGCGATGTGCCCGCCGGATGCCACCGCCGACTGCTACGCTCGTCCTCAGATGCGCGTCTGCACCGCGTGCGCGACGAACACCGACGAATCGGGGCGGTTCTGCCCTGCATGCGGTGCCGTGCTCGTCGATCCGGTGGTGGTCGACGCGGCCGCGGAGACCGCGCAGCTCGACGACGCGGGCTCGCTCGCGGAGACCTCTCGCAAGAGCCTCGTCGGAAAAACGATCGATGGCTTCGTGTTCGAGAGCATCCTCGGCGGCGGCTCGTTCGGCACCGTCTACCGGGGCCGTCAGCTCGGGCTCGATCGGCAGGTCGCGATCAAGGTGCCGACGCAGGAGATCGCCGCGGATCCCGTGATGGCGCGACGGTTCGCGCGCGAGGCGCGCTCGGCCGCGAAGATCACGCATCCCGGTGTCGTGGCGATCTACGCCGTCGGCGAGTTGCTCGATGGTCGGCCGTACCTCGCGATGCAGCTGATCGATGGCGCCCCCCTCGATCGCATCCTCGAGACCGGACCGGTTCCGGTGCGCCGCACGCTCGGCATCGCGCGCCTGATCGCGAGCGCGCTGTCGGAGACCCACGCCGCGGATGTCGTGCACCGTGATCTCAAACCATCGAACATCATCTGGCGGCGCGATCGCAACGGCGACGACCGGATCACGCTCGTCGACTTCGGCATCGCCATCGCGAAGCCTGGCAACGCCGACGCGACGCGCCTGACCACGAACGGCGTCATCGGGACGCCGCACTACATGTCCCCCGAGCAGGCCCACGGCGACAGCGTCGATCATCGCGCGGACCTCTACGCCCTCGGTTGCATCATGTTCGAGCTGCTCACCGGCAAGCCACCCTTCGATGGCTCCGGCTTCGAGGTCCTGCTCGCTCACCTCGGGCGCCCGATCCCGGTACCGAGCGAGCGCAACCCGGACGTGCCCGAGGTCGTCGACGCGCTCGTCACACGCCTGATGGCCAAGAAGGTCGACGACCGGCCGCGCAGCGCCGACGAGGTCGTCGAGCTGATCGACGACGCGCTCGGATCGCTCGACGGCGCGGGCCGCTCCGCCGGGGCCACCGTGCGCGCACCGCGCGCGAAGCGGAAGAGCGCGGCCCCCACGATGCACGAGAAGCCGGGGATCGCGCCCCGCTCGCGCGCGCGGTGGATCGCGCTCGGGGTGCTCGGCGTGGTCGCACTCTCCGGCGCCGGGTTCGCAGCCCTCAAGCTCTCGCGCAACTCGAGCGCCGCGATGGCCGGCGGCGATGCCGCCCGGCCTGACGACGCTCCCGACCCCACCGCGCCGAGCCCGGTCGCGGGCCGCCGCACGGTGGTCGTCGACGACGGCGAGATGGCGACGCGCGTGACGCTCCAGGATCCGATCCTCGCAGGCACCCGGACCCTGACCTTGCTCGAGATCTGGAACGCGATCGGTGCGCCACTCGACGTCGACCACGTCGTGATCACCATCGAGGATCCCAACGGCGGAGCCGGCGGATTGACGGCCACGCCGGTGAAGAACACGAAGGGCAAGTACGCCTTCAAGCACACCTTCCCCTCGCCCGGCCACTACATCGTGCGCGTCTTCCCGCCGGAGGTGGCGACCGTGTTCCTCGTCGATGTCGACGTCGCCGCTCGCTGAACGCAGCGAGCTCGCCTACTCTTCTTCCGTCTTACCGGCGGCCTCTTCCTCGGAGAAGTTGACCTTGCCGTTGAACTTCTCGCCCTCGCCGAGGATCTTGAACCGACCGGTGGCGAGCACGCGGCCCTTGCTCTCCATCGTCATCAACAGCTCCTTGTTGACGCCGAACGACTTCTTCTCGAGCATCACGTTGGACAGCAGCGCGGTCTGGCCGCGAGAGTCGGTGAACTGCTCGAACGAAGCGAGCAGCTGCTGCGCGCCGCGGCCGACCTCGTAGATCTTGACGATGTACTCGACGTCGTTGAGCGGGGACTTGAGGAAGCCGGCGATCTGGATCTTCCAGCCCTTCTTCTCCTTGTCCTCGTAGAAGTTCGTCTTGGACTGCTTGCGGATCTGCGCGTTGAAGGCGGCGAGGCTCTTCGCCGACGCTGGGAACCGCTTCTCGCTGAGCATGATCTTGCCGGCGAACGCGGCGTTCGGCTTCTCGGCCTTGTCGGCGCGAGCAGGACCGGCGCCGAGCACGACGATGGCGATCACCAGAGCCGAAACGGAAGAACTCACGAAGGACGAGGCGCGCATCGCCCACGATGCTACCCGACGTGGGAAGCGCGATCGAGCGTTACTGCAAGAGTGCGCGGATCGCGTCGAGACCTGCGCGATCGGGTGCGTCACGGCCGTCCAGCCGCCCCGCGATCTCGACCGCCCGCCGCGCAAGCGCCCGATAGATCTCGATAAGCTCGGGCTTTCCCCGCAGCGCATCGAGATGGCGTTGAACAGTCAGGGCATCGCCACGTCGAATCGGTCCGGTCAGGCCACCGGTCGTGCCGTGTGCCGTGATGTTGCG
>JAYVLW010000917.1:0-3898 GCA_043759315.1 Myxococcales bacterium | reverse complement strand
GATGCCGCGCGGTCTCGGCACCTGCGCGAAGCCTTCGCGGCGAGCGCCGTGTCCTACGCGCCCGACACGTTCGTCCGCGTCGCCGCGCAGCTCGATGGCTACGGACGCGCGTGGGTGACCGCTCGCGTCGATGCGTGTGAGGCGACGAGGGTCCGCGGTGATCAGTCCGAGGCGCAGATGGAGCTGCGCATGGCCTGCCTCGACCGGCGGCTGGTCGATCTCGGCGCGCTCGTCGACGTGCTGGGCGACGTGTCGACCACCCAGGTGGTCGATAACGCCGTCAGCGCGACGCAAGCGCTCGCGCCGATCTCCGACTGCGCGAACCTCGGCGTGTTGATGGCGGGGGTCCAGCTCCCGGCCGACGCGTCGGTGCGGACCAGCGTCGTCGCGCTCCAGCATCGACTGGCCACGACCACCGCGATGTACGAGACCGGGCAGTATGCCGCGGGCCTCACGCTCGCGCGCGACGTGGTCGCGACCGCCGAGCCGCTCCACTTCGCGCCGGTCCTCGCCGAGGCGCTCCACCTTCGCGCACGCCTCGAGGACGGCAGCGGAGATCCCGCCGCCGCAGCCGCGACCTACGAGAAGGCCATTCCGGTGGCCGGCGACGCCCGTGACGACACGCGCGCCGCGCAGATGTGGGCGGACCTCGTGCACGTGCTCGGCCTGCTCGGTCGCACGGACGATGCCGTCAAGCTGCATCCTGCGGCCGAGGCCGCGTTCAAGCGCGCGGCGAGCCCACCGGCCGTCGAGATCAAGCTGCTCACCAGCTACGGCGACGTCGCGCTCGCCCAGGGGAAGCCAGCCGAGGGGCAGGAGCAGTATCAGCGCGCGCTCGCGATCAGTGACAAGGCCTTCGGCCCGAACGACGCCCGGTTCACGAGCTCCATCCTGAACAACCTCGGGATCGCGCAGCAGCAGCAGGGCGCCTTCGCCGAGGCCGCGAAGACCTATCGGCGCGCGCTCGCGATCGACGAGGCCGCCCTCGGCCCCGATCATCCGCAGCTCGCCATGGTCCTCGTCAACATCGGCGTCGGGATGGCAGAGCTCGGGGACTACGATGGCGGCCGCCCCTACGATCTGCGCGCCCTCGCGATCCTCGAGAAGGCGCTCGGGCCCGAGCACCCCAGCGTGGGCGCGGCGCTCGACAACATCGCCGCGGGCTTCCTGTCGCAGGGTCGCTACGACCAGGCTCGTCCCTACCAGCAGCGTGCGATCTCGATCTTCGAGAAGGCCGGCGCCGCGAACAGCTCCGATCTGGCCGGAGCGCTCGCGAACCTCGGCATCGCCTATCTCGCAGAAGACAGCTACGTGGAAGCGCGGCGCGCCGCGACACGTGCGCTCGAGATCTACGCGAGCGTCGGCGGGCCGGACCATCCCACGCTTGCCGCACCGCTCCTGTTGATCGGCGCGATCGACGCTGCGGAAGGCCATCACGACGCCGGGATCGCGTCGTACACCCGGTCGCTCCAGCTCTCGGAGAAGGCGCTGGGCCCCGAGCATCCCGACGTGGCCACCGCCCTGACCGGAATCGCGCAGGAGTCGCTCGCGCTCGGGCGCTTCCCCGCCGCGCGTGCCGCCGCCGAGCGTGCGCTGGCGATCCGCGAGCAACCCGAGACGCCCGTGTTCGAGCAGTCGGAGACGCGGTTCGCCCTCGCGCGTGCCCTGTGGCCCGACACGGCCGCGCGAACCCGCGCGCGCACGCTCGTCGCGCAAGCACGCGACGGTTTCGTCGCGGCGGGCGGCGCTGGAACCAAGGCGCTCGGCGAGCTCACGACGTGGCTGCGCGACCACCGGTGACGCCGCTCGTGACGTGCGGACCGCGGGCCGAGACCTTGCGATCCAGTCGCATTGCTGGATGCCACTCCCGCGGGTCGCGGTAGAGTACGACATGGTCTCCAGCGGTCGCCGCCGCCATCGCTACACGTATGCACAATACGTCGGGCTCGAGATGGAGAGCCCGACGAAGCACGAGTTCTTCGACGGCGAGATCTATGCGATGGCCGGCGGCACCGAGGACCATTCCGCCCTCGCGGTGGCTGTGACCTCGGCGTTGTACGGTGCGATCGGTGATCGCCCGTGCCGGGTCCACGACTCCGATCTGCGCATCTACGTGGAGGCCGTCGGTCTCGCGACGTTCCCCGATGCTTCGGTGGTGTGCGGCCCGCTCCAGCAGCACGGCCCGAGCCCGAACGCCACCGCGCTCAATCCGGTCATCCTCGTCGAAGTCACGAGCGACTCGTCGGAGGACTACGACATCGGTGAGAAGCTGGAAGCGTATCGGACGATTCCGAGCCTCCGCGAGTGCATCATCGTCTCGCATCGCGAGCGCCGCATCACCGTCCATCGGCGCGACGATGCCGGTGCATGGCAGATGCGTGTCGCGATCTCCGGTGGCCGCGTGGGCGTGGAGTCGCTGGCGACGGAGCTCGTCGTGGACGAGATCTATCGGAGGAGCGCGATCGGGTAGGGACGCGTGTTCGAGGCGCTGCTGCTCGACGTCGACGCCGGATGACGTACGATCTCGGGATGCGCACCCTCCCATGTCTGTTCGCGCTCCTCGTCGCCACCACCGCGCTCGCCGACGACAAGGCGATCCTCGCGTCACTCAAGGGCACCTACGCCTGGGACTACATGAAGCCGGCGACGTCGAAGTGCGCGAAGACCACGCCTGCGCTCGTGACGAAGATGAAGAAGTACGTCTGCGAGGTTCCCGGCAAAGGCACCACGGCCTCGGGCAGGGATGCCGTCGCGAACTGCCGCACGAAGGACGAGTCAGACGGCTACGTGTTCTTCGCGACGCTCGCGGACTGCAAGGTCGAGCGCGACACCCAGCTCGCTAACGGAGCGTGACGGACCGCCATGTACAGTGACTGCTGACGTCGCTCGGAACGCGGTGCGAGCTCACGGGGATCGATCTCGGGACGACCGCGATCGATGACGCTGCGCTGAGCTCGCTCGCGAACTGCCACGATCTCGCCGAGGTGGACCTCGACCACACGCGCATCACCGAAGCCGGGCTCCTCGCGCTCGCGGAGCTGCCACTCACCCGGCTTGACATCTCGCACACCGCCGTCCGCACGCGCGGACTCGAGGTGCTCCGCGACAACACCGAGCTGACATGGCTCGAACTCGGCTATTCCAACATCACAGGCCGGGGCATGGCTTCGATCGCGAAGCTCACCAAACTCGAGCACCTCGGCCTCGCGTTTGTCGGCGCCGGTGCGGACGCGATGGCTGTGGTCGCCCGCAATCCGATCTTCGCGTGCTCGATCTGACCGGGGCGAAGGTGGACGACAGCGATCGGCTCGTGGTCGCCGGGCTGCACCGACTTACCTCGCCCTCGCTGTCGCAGACGTCCTCCACCGGCTCCGCTCGCTCCACCGGCTCCACATGAACGCCCCAGACGTCTCCCCCCAGGCACGTCGGCGTCTGGCCGCCGCACATATCGTGGTCGACTGACTTCCGCAGCGCGCCGTCGAAGAACTCGTACGCGGTGGGTCCTCGGCGTCGGCGCGCGGTGCGCAGGCGACCGTCGCCACGCATGTTCCACGATCTGTCGGCCAAGCGGAAATGCGCGGAGCCCGACGACGACAAGAGTGTCAGAGCGACATGCTATTGCCCCAATCAAGATGAACGATCGAGGGCATGGCGGAAAGCGGGCGGGTGCAGGTCGCAAGAAGTCGGGGCGTCGCGTCGGGACGCCGCATCGCAAGCGGCCTGAGCTCTCGTCGCGACATCCGGTCCACGTCACACTGCGCCTCCGCCGACGTTTTCCCGATCTGCGGACGCGCGACTGGTACACGCTGATCCGCGCGCAGATGAACCACTTCCTCGGGCGCGAGGACTTCCGCATCGTCCACGGTTCGATCCAGAACACGCACCTCCACTTCCTCGT
>JAYVLW010000916.1:0-3370 GCA_043759315.1 Myxococcales bacterium | reverse complement strand
TCCGCGAGCCTCAGGGTGAGCGTCACCGTCCCCGAGGTCACCGCCTTGAACGTCGGCATCTCCGTGACGTGCGCGGCGAACGCGGTCTCGCGACCCGCGATCATCGGCCTGTACTCCATGAACAGCTCGACGCGATCCGCCCACACGGTCACCGATTGCCCGGGCAGCTCGTTGGAGGGCGCCGGTGCGTGGTCCTTGTGCTCGGCCTCACCGCTGTCGTGACCGCCGCGGCACGAGACCAGACCGAGAATCAGAATCGCGCGCCTCATGGACGCCTCCCCAGAGCGAGCCAGAGATCGAGCTCGGCGAGGCTCGCATCGCGCCGCAGCTCCAGTTCCCGCAGCCGCGAATCGCGCGCACTGCGATATGCATCGAGCAGCTCGACGATGCTGCCCCCGCCCTCCCGATAGCCCGTCTCCGCGCTACGCAGCAGCTGATCGATCCGCGCGAGCTGCGTGGTCCGATACGCCTTCGCTTGCTCGATGCGCGCGCTCCACGTCTCGTGCGCGATCCGGATCGCATCGGGGACCTGACGTTCGAGCAGCTTCGCGTCTGCCGTCGCCGCGCGGCGCGACGCATCGGCTCTCGCGCGGCCTGCACCTCCGCGATCGAAGATCGGCAGGTTCAACGACAGGCCGGCGACGTAGCCGAAGGCCCGCTCGGTCCCGACCTCGGAGGACATCGCTCCGGCGGTGACCTCGAACGTCGGCCAGGTCCGCGACGCGGCGGACCGTTCCTGCGTTGCGGCGTCGACCCGGAGCTTCGCCGCGCGGTAGTCGCCACGGTGGGTAAGTGCATCCGAAAGGAGAACGTCGAACGAGGCGATCGTGCCCGGTACCAGATCACCCGCGGCATCGATCCGCATCCCCGAACGGCCGATCACCGTCGCGAGCCGTCGTTGCGATGCGCGCAGCTCGATCGCCCCGGAGGCAATCGCGTCGTCGTAGGCCGTGAGCTCGAGCTGGAGCCGCTGCTGGTCGTACCCCGACGCCTCTCCGGCCTTCGCGCGCTTCGCGACGATGTCGACGGCGCGCACCAGCGCCGCGCGCTCGCCGGTCATCAGCGTGATGCGGAGTCGCAGATACTCCGTCTCGCGGAACACGCGAAGTCCCTCGACCACCAGCGAGAGCCGACTCAGCTCGCCCTGTGCGCGCGCCGCGTCGACCGCCGTCACCGCAGCCGCCACCGTGCGCCCGCGTCGGCCCGAGAGATCGAGCGGCACCACGATCCGGAGGTAGTTCGTCGCCACCCCACCACCCGACGGAAACACCTCTTCACGGTCCGCTGCGACGCGCGGCTCGGGTCGGATCCGGGCGGCCAGGACGTTCGCCGACGCCGCATCGACCTCCGCGGCGATCCGCTCGATCCGCGGGTCGCTCGCTTCGATCGCCTTGATCACCGACGCCTCGTCGACGACGTCCACCGGATCCTCGGCGTACGCGAGTTGCGGCAAGAACGTGCTTGCTACTATGAGCGGTAGTAGATGACGGCGCATGTTGATCCTCGCCTCCACAGAGGCGGTTAGCCGAGCAGGGTCTCGAGCGCGTGGTGAATCTGCGTCGCGAGCAGCGCGACGGCCGCGACGCTCGCAACGATGAACGACCAGGCAACCCAGCCGAAACCGGTTCCGATCGGGCCGCGCGCGAGCACGGCGCGCACGCGATGTTCCAATGCATCCGCGGGCGCGGTGAACCCGGCGGGAATCTCCTGCATGCGCCCGGCGCGGCACAACCTCACGAGTGCGCTCGCGACCGTCTCCGGATCTGTGGCACGTGCCGCCTCGCGGTCACACATGCGCTCGCTCGCGTCCGACCATCGCGCAACCAGCCAGCTACCAGCCAGCGGCGCGGCGAACACCGCAGCGACGTCGACCATCGCACCGAGCCACAGATCGCCGTGCGACGCGTGCGCGTGCTCGTGCGCGAGCACCGCTCGCCGCTCTGAAACGGACAGAACCTGCCACGCGCGCGAGGACACGAACACCTCGGGACGCCGCCAGCCAGCGACGAAGCAGAACAAGCGATCCGACGGCGCGATCCGGACGTTATCGCCATGATCGGCGACGCGCCGCACTTGCGCGATCGCTTGCCGTGCGCGCGACCTCCGCACGACCACCAGCGCGAGCCGCAGCGAGAACGTGATGCCCGAGGCGGCTGCAACGGCGACTGCCCACGGGCGCTCCAGCCACGCACCACCATGCGCGAGACAGAAGTGCGCGTGATGCTCGTGACCCACGCAATGATCCACACCACCGGAGCCGCGCACCGCGATCATCACCACACTGGCGAGAGAGAGGCCGATCGGCGCCATCAGCGCCCATGCCGCAGCGCTGCGCTCCGCCGCAGGCCCAGACCGACGCAACCGCTCACGCGCGAGACCGAGTCCGACGATTCCTATCAGCGAGAACACCGTCATCAAGACGACGGCCAGGACACCGAACCCGACGAGACTCCCGAGGCTCACTTGCGCCTCTTGTGCTCGGCGATCAGCGCTTCGAGCCGCGCCAGGTTGTTCTCGTCGGCCCCCGCGGCGACATCGACGAACGCCGCCAGCACCGGAGCTGCACCTTGCTCGAACATCGGCGCGAGCGCTGCCTCGACAACACGCCGCTGATACTCCGCGCGATCGATCGCCGGGAGATACAGGAACGCGTTTCCTTGCTTCGTCCGCGCGAGCAGCCCCTTCTTGTGAAGGCGATCGAGCGTGGTCATCACCGTCGTGTACGCGAGCTTGCTGCGCTTCACGCGCGTGCAGACATCGCGGACCGACAGCGGACTCTCTTCCCAGACGATCGCCATCAGGCGCTCTTCGAGCTCGCCCAGCGCGCGCATGGGGGGATGAGCCATGTCCCTTGGTAGCCTGTGCTCCTACTACCGTCAATAGTAGAGTCCGCGGGCAGTAGCACCCCCGAAGCCCGCCACCAGGAAGCCGACTAACGCGACCGTGATCACCACCGGTCCCGGCGTGATCATGGCTACCGGAAGTGGCCCACGAGCTCGCGCATCTTGACCGGGGCGAGCTCGAGCTCGGGCTCACTCATTCCGTCTTGCCTCCACGTCGATTGAGGTCACGTTGCCGCGCGACGACAAAGCCTCCCAGCGAGAGCATGCACAAGATCACGGCAAGGATACCGAGCGTCTGGTGCGCGTGCGGGAACAGTCCCGACAGACCGACGTTCGTTCGGCGGGCGAGAACGAGCTGCGCGATCGCGGTGTCCTGCCCCTTCGCGCGCAAGGGCGTGCGCTCGGCGAGCCAGTTGCCGTCGTCGAGCGAGAGCTCGTCGATGCCGCCATCATCGACGTGGAGCAACACCGACTCCGGCACGTTCCCCGCGGCAATGCCTTCCGCCGTCACCACCGAGAGCAGTGTG
>JAYVLW010000915.1:0-5473 GCA_043759315.1 Myxococcales bacterium | reverse complement strand
CGTCGCGCTTCTCGCCCACGGAGCCCGCGCGGCTCCGCATGAACTCGTAGAGGTCGCCGTGTCCGGCCGCCTTGAAGTCGGCGGCGAACTTCTCCATCTCCGCTGGGCTCTTGGTGGCACACAGCTCCTTGAACTTCGCGCCGTCGTGGCCCATGCCGAGCGTGGTCTCACCGGCGAGCACCATCGCCGTGACGTCGTTGACCTTGCCGTCCTTGGCGCGATCCTTCGCCACGTCCTCCTGCGCGTCGGAGAGCTCGCTCTTGCGCCAGGCATCGAGGCCACCGCGCCCCGTCGCCTTGAGTTCTTCCTCCATGCGCGCTTCGATGCGCTTGCGCGTCGCCTCGTCCTTGCCCTCGAAGCGGTTGGACATGCCGTCCTCGTCGTCGTCGACGATGCCCTCGCTTGCCGCGATCATGCGGTTGGCTTCGCCGCCGTCCATGTCGCCCATCGCGTAGAGGTCGAGCGCCTTCTTCGTGCTCCTCGAGGTCTCCTCGTCGTGGATCTCGAACACGCTCTTGCCCGTGCTCGCCTTGAGCTTCTCGTCGAGGAGCTCGCGCGCGCGCGGGCTGGTCAGGCCAGCCTCTGCGTCGAGCATCGAGGCGTCGTCGGTCCCGAGGTTGGAGAACTTCGTGAACACGTCGTACTTGCGGCGCTCCTGCCGCTGTCTCAATCGTTCCTCGGGGCTGACACCCCTCGCGTCCCCGGTAGCGTCATCGAGCGCCATCTGGATCGTGTTGATCTTGCCGCCGAACGCCGCCTTCTCGATCTTCACCGCGGCGACCGAGGCGTCACGCTCGTCCTGGTTCTCGATCGCCTGCGCCTCCGCCATGTCGCGGTCGTAGCCGGAGTTCTCGCTCTTGTTGAGCTTCGCGTAGTCGATCCCCTGGCGCTTGCACTCCGCCTTGAACTCGATGCGATCTTGCTCGGTGGTCAGCGTCTCCATCGCGGCCTTCCAGGCGTCCACGTTCGTACCAGCGCCGTCGGCCGACTGCTCGACGAGTGCGAGCGCGCCCTGGACCTTGTTGCCGCTGAGCAGTGCCTTCGTCGCCTTGCGATCCTTGCCGTCGAGCTTGGTGTCGACGATCTCGTCGAGATCGCCATAGTCGCCGGCCGCGTATTGCGCCTTGAGGATCGCGATCTCGCCGGGCTCCAGGCCGCGCAGCAGTTCGGTGGTCTCGAAGTCGTTGCCGATACCCTTCGACGACAGCGAGGCGTGGAGCTTCGATGCCTTGTCGGTCATCTTCTGCACCGTCTCGGCGTACTTCTTCGGATCCTTCTTCTCCAGATCTGCCCGGGCTGCCTCGAGCGTCGTGTCGATCTTGGCCTTCGCCTTGGCCTGCGCTGCGTCGATGTCGGCCTTGACGTCGGCCATGCCCTCTTTGCCCACGGCGTCCTCGAGTAGCTCGCTGGCCTGCGCGCCCGTCTTGACCTCGGCGGCCTCGACCACCTTGTCGAGCCGGCCGGTCTCCTTCGCGTCCTCGATTGTCTCCTTCGATCGCTCGCCGTCTCGCTGCTCGAGCCGCGCCACGTCGGCGCGGTCCATGTCGTTCTCGACGTACGCGGTGCCTTCCGCGAGCTCCGCCTCGTCCATGACCTTCTCGAGCACCTTCGTCAGGCTCTTGCCGGTCTTCGCCTCGTAAGCCTCGGCGATCTTCTTCGCGCCCTCGGGGTTGTTCATGTGCGCGCGCAACATGTCGTTGATCCCGTCCTCGTCGGTGTTGATCAACGCGCCGGCCTCGGACTCGATGTACTTGACCGTCAGATCGACGCTCATGTCCTTCGCTTCCTCGTCGCCGTCGAGCGTGGCGCGGATGAAGTCGCGCTCGCCCTTGCCCTTCTTCTCGTCGAACTCTTCGAGAAGATCGTTGCGGAGGCTACGCTTCTTGCCGCCGCCGTTGGCGTTGTAGATCTCTTCGAGCTCCTCTGCCTCGGTCGGCGACAGGCCAGAGAGGGTCTTGACGATCGCGACCTCGTCGGTGCCCGCGCCACCCGCGGCCTCCTCGAGTGCTTCCGCGGCCTTCTTCAATCGCTTCTCGCGTAGCTCGAGCTGCTCGTCGGCAACCGCGCGCGCTTCCGGCGACAGCTTCTCGAGTGCCTTCTCGCGCGCACTGCCGCGGAGCTTGTCGAGGGCCGCAGAGACCGCCGCGGGATTGTCGGCCTTGACCGCGGCCTCGGTCGCAGCGACACCGTCGTCGATCGCCTTGGCTTTCTTCTCGTGGTACGCGGCGTCGGATTTCTCCTCCTTCTCTGCGTCCGCCAGCAGGTCGGTCGCCCGCAGCTGCGCGTCGCTCGGCGTTCCGTCCTCGTTGGCCATCTTCGCGATCACGGCCGCCCGCATCGCCGGCGGCATCGACCTCAGCTCCTCCTTGAACTTGTCCGTGGCACCCTGCCCTGCGACGTCGAACACCGATTCGCCGAAGCCCGGGTTCCGCACGTCCTCCATCAGCTCGGAGAGCTTCTCGGCCTTTTCCGCCTCGAGCGCGCGCGCCTGCGCCTGCTGCTCCGGCGGCAGCTTCGCCACCGCGTCCTCGTAGCCCTTCGCGTCCACACCGGACAGCGAGCTCGCGAGGTGGTCCCCCGACGCCTTGTCGTCGAGGACCTTGGTCAGCCACGACTTGTCATCATCCTGCTTGGGCGCGTCCGCGCCCTTCGCCTCGGGCGCGCCAGTCGTGAACATGTCGTCGAACGGTCCCGGCGCGTCCTCGGGCTCGAGCTCCGGCGCGGGGCCGATCAACGGTCCGGCGATCATGTTCTCGTACGGGCTCGTGCCCTGCTCCTGCGTGTAGCGCTCGGAGATCTCGGCGACCTGACCCTTCGACATTCCGGCCATCTGGTCCGTCACCGATGTCTCCTCGTCCATCGGTGGGAGTCCATACGGCTCCCGGAGGTCCAGCAGGCCCGTCGGCAGCGCCGGCTCCGCTTCGGGCGCGGTGGCTTCCGGCGTTGCATACGGGGCCGTCGGGTCCCGGATCAAGCCCGTCGGCAGCGGTGCCTCGGCCTTGGGCGCAGCGAGCTGCGACTCGGCGTGGGGATCCGCGTACGGCGCGGTCGGGTCCCACATCAGACCGGTCGGCAACGGGGCCTCCGTCTGCGGACCGGCGGGATTCGTGTCCTTGATCGGCGCGTTCGGCGGCGGAACGAGCTTCCGAATCTCGTGATACGCCGTCTGGGGCGTGGCATCGAGCGCAGCGATCATTCGCTGGGCGTTGCCATCGACCGCAACACCCGCCGCCGCTGCCGCGGCCTCGAGGGCGCGCTCCGCCGCGCTGGCCTTCCCGGCCTCGGCATTCGCGACCTTCTCGATCGTCCCGCGCTGCGTGGCCGCCGACGTCGCGAGCTCGACCATCGCCTTCACCGTGTCGCCGACCAGCGATGCCTTCTTCGTCTCCGCTTCTGTGCGGAGCGAGCCGAGCGTGCTGGTCACCTTCGTCGCGAGCGCCGACAGCGATGCCCCGATGCTCGAGATCAGCGAGCTCTGCTCCGCGGTCTGCTTCGCATCCGCGGCAGTCGCAGTGGTCTCTGCTGCCTCGATCACCGCCTGCGCCTCGACCTCCGCCTTCGCGAGGATGTCGTCGGCCGCGCGCGCCGCCGCCATCGTCGCCGCCTGGGCCGCCTGCTCGGCTTGTTGCAGGACCGCCGCCGCGCGTTGCTCGCCGGGGTTCGGTCCCGCCTGCTCGTCGTCCCCCACCTCCTGGGCGGCCGCAGCGCGCGCCTGGGCAGCGTCAGCCTGGCCTTGCGCACGCAGGTTCGCTGCTTCCGCCTCGCCCTTCGCGCGCGCCTGCTGCGCTGCGAGCTGCGCCGCATCGCGGATCTGTTGCGCCTTCTGCTCCGCGGCTGCTCGCTGTGCGTCGTTCTGCGTGGTCGTCTTCGCGGCGCCGGCTGCCTGCGCTTGCACCGCTTGCCCCGGTCCGGCGCTCGTCGCCTTGGCAGCTCCCTGCGCGGCGCCGGCTTCGGCCACCGCGGTGTCGCTCTCGACCTTCGCCACACCGGCATGCTCGCGCTGCTGGATGTTGGTCTTCTCGGCCGCCTCCTGATGCTCCACGGCCACGATCTCGTCGGACGTGTTCGCCGCCTCGACCGCGTGATCCGCGATCTTTGCCTTCCCCTGCTCGGCGGTCGCCGCGATCATTCGCTTCTGCTGGTCGGCGGCGCCACGCACGGCTGCGAGCCGTTCGCGAGGACCGCGCACCTGCGCCGCCGCTTGCAGCTCAGGAGTCTCCGCCTCCACCGCGATGCGGTGCCGGATCGGGGCCTCGAGCTGGGCGATCTCCGGACGCGTGCCTCCCTCCGCACCAACGCGAGAGACCGCACCACGCATGCGCTCGCCGATCGCCGCCGGAGCTGTCGACAGGGGGGCGATCGCGGCCAGCTCCTTCGCGCGTTCGGCCTTGGCCAGGTGCGCTCGCGGATCGACGGAAGCGACCAGCGATTGCACAGGTCCGCTGGCGGTCGTCATCGCCTCCATCATCGCCGTGCGTACCGCGAGCTCGGAGCGCGGACCGTCGCCGCGGTTCGGATCCCTGGGGTCCTTCGCCTCCTTCGCAGCCTTCGCGGTCCGCTTCGGCCCCCCGTGAGGCGCGAGCATTCCAGACGCCATCGGCTCCTTCGACGCTCTCAGCACCGCGCTGCGCGAGCGGCGTCCGGGGACTCCCGTCTCGGTCCGCTCGACTTGCGCCGGAGTGCGATCGTTGTCGCGCGCACGTTCGTGAGTCATGGGCGGCTAGTCCGGGGAGCCGCTCGTCGACAGCTTGCCATTCTCGGCAAACTCCAGGACGACGGCTCGTTCGAGGTGGTGCTGGGTCAGCGCGGTGTCGTCCGAGGCGGCAAGAAACGCCGCGCGCAGACAGGCGTTGCGGATGTAGCCGCCGGAGAGCTGGTACTTGTGAGCCAGCCTGTCGAGCGCGAGCGGACCTTCCACCGGCAGCGCGGGCGGGAGGTGCGCGCGCCACAGCTGTTCGCGCGTCTCCTCGTCGGGAAACGGGAACGACAGCTTGAACGACAGCCGCCGCTTGAACGCCGGATCGATCGACTTCGTCGCGTTCGTCGTCAGGATCGCGATGCCCTCGAACGCATCGAGGCGCTGGAGCAGGTAATTGACCTCGAGGTTCGCGTAGCGATCGTTGCTCGACTTGACCTCGGTGCGCTTCGCGAACAGAGAGTCCGCCTCGTCGAACAGCAGGATCACCTGGCCGTCCTCCGCGGCATCGAAGATCGCCGCGAGGTTGCGCTCGGTCTCGCCGAGCCACTTCGACATCAGCTTCGAGAGATCGACCTGATACAGATCGAGCCCGAGCTCGCGCGCGATCACACCGGCGACCAACGTCTTGCCCGTACCTGGTGGTCCGGAAAACAGGGCCGTGAGCCCGCGCGAGGTGGACATCGCTTCGTCCATGCCCCACGTCTCGAACACCGTCTTGCGGTGGCGCACGCGGCCCACGAGCTCGCGCAGGCTGTCGGTGACGTCGGTCGGCAG
>JAYVLW010000914.1:0-3165 GCA_043759315.1 Myxococcales bacterium | reverse complement strand
CCCGCGAGGCGTTCGCTCTCCTCGAGCGCGCGATCCCAGCGCGGATCCTCGACCAGGGCCTCGCTCCACCAGTGGAACGCCTTGCCCTGATCGTAGAGCCGACCTTCGGCCAGCTCCGCGAGCCGCTGATACATCGCCTGGCGATCCGGTCCCACGAGCTTGGTGAGCTGGACCTCGTGGATGCCGTGGAGCTTGCCGAACTCGCTCGCTGCCTCGTAGAGCGGCTCGAGCACCTGGCCGATCTCCATCTGGAGGTGGCCGGCGTGGAACATCTCCTCGAGCGCGAGCAGTGTCTGCTCGTGCGTGGGGTGCGCGGTCAGGATCTCGCGATAGACCTCGACGGAGCCCTTTCGATCGCCGAGCTGGTTCTGAAGCGTCTGACCGAGCCGGAACTGCAGCGCCGCTACTTCAGCATCGCCATCGGCGAGCTGGATCTCGCGGCGCAGGATCTCGGTGAGCTCCGGCCACGCCGCGGTCGCCGAGTACAGGCGATCGAGCGCGAGGACGGCGGGCTTGTTGTCGAACTCGACGTCGAGGATCCGGCGATGCGTGCCGATCGCCGCCGCGACGTTGCCCAGCTCCTGCTCGTGCACGCGCGCGAGTCGGGTGAGCAGATCGACCTGCCGCGGGACATCGAGGGCCGGATCAGATCGACCACTCTCTGCCTGATACAGCTTCGCGACCGTCTCGAAGCTCTGCGTGATCTCGGCGAGCCGCTCGAGGTGCCCCAGCGAGAGCGGGTTGCCCGAGTCGTCCTTGACGGCGCGCGCGTACGCAGCGAACGCCGCGTTCGCGTTACCGATCATCTGCTCGTGCAGCGTGGCGATCCGGTGCAACAGCTCGACCCGCGCGAGCGGATCTTCGTTGTGCGCGACCATCACCTCGAGCACGTCGACGAGCTTCGCGAACTCGCCGGCGGTCTCGTAGATCGGTTCGAGGACGCGCGCGGCCATCACCGGCTCGGTCTTGGAGTGAACCAGCCCATCGAGCGCGTGCAGCGTCTCGGCGTGTGACGGATCCATGTCGAGCGCTTCGCGGTAGCTCTCGATCGAGCGCGCGACATCGCCGAGCCGGATCTGCCACAGGTGGCCGATGCGGTACTTGAGCGCGACGGTCTCGCCGCCGCTCTCGCTCAGCTCGACCTGACGCTCGAGGTTCGCGAGCAGGTCGTACCAGCGCTCTGCCTGACCGAACAGCCGGTCGAGGGACTGGATCGCGGGCAGCTCGTCCGCGTCGAGATCCAGGATCGCGAGGTACGTCTCGATCGCCTTGCCGACGTCGCCGAGCTCGCGGTCGTAGACCTGCGCGAGCACGTAGAGCATCGCCTTCTTGTCGTTCGGGTCGTCGGCGAGATCCGCCTTCTTCGCGTAGACGTCCTTCAGCGGCTCCCACCGCGCGAGCTTGACGTAGAGGCGCTCGAGAGCGTCCATCGCCGTCATGTCGACGTCGTCGATCGACAGCACCTGCCGGTACGTCGCGATCGCTGCATCCGCGTTCGAGAGGACTTCCTCTTCGATCTGCGCGGAGCGGAACAGCAGCGCCTTCTTCTCGTCGACGTTCGAGACGATCTCCGCCTTGCGCTTCATCGCGTCGACGAGCTTCGGGTAGTCGCCCGTGCGCTCGTGGATGGTCTGGATGGCGGTCGCAGCCTCGACGGTGCTCGGCGCGGCCTGGAGGATCCGCTCGTACGTGGCCACGGCGGCCTTGTCGTCGCGGAGCTCGTTCTCCTGGATCTGCGCGCGACGGAACAGGAGCGCGACCTTGAGATCATCCTCCTGGGCGGCGCCCGCAACGGAGTCGTACAGCGCCGCAGCATCGGCCCACTTGCCGAGTCCTCGCGACAGACGATCGAGCTGCTGGTGCGTGATCTCGTTGCGCGGGTCCTCGCGCATGGCGCGCGCGAACGTGGCGAACGAGCTGTCGGCGTTGTCGCCGCCGATCTCGTGCAGCTCGGCGATCTGGTGGAGCAGCTCGATCTTCCGCGCTGGATCGAAGGCGTGCTTCGCCATGATCTCGTACACGCCGATCTGCTTGGTCCACTCACCCTTCGCCTTGTAGATCGGCTCGAGGATGTTCGCGATCGTGAGCTCGTGCTCCGGGTGCGAGATCAACCGCTCGAGTGCGGCGACGGCATCGCGGTTCTGGTCCTCGTGGTCGAGCACCTGGCGGTACGTCTCGACCGCCGAGCCGACCTCGTTGAGGTGCGTCTCGCGCAGCTGCGCGAGGCGAACCAGCAGTGCCACCTGCTCGTGCGGGCTCTCCACCAGCGTGAGCTGGCGGCCGAGGTTGTCGCCGAGATCGCGCCAGTTGCCACGCCCGACATACAGCCGGTCGAGCGCGCGCAACGACTTCAGATCATCAGGGGACTGCCCGAGGATCTCGTTGTACGTCGTGATCGCCTCGTCCTGGTTGTCGAGCATCTCCTCGTGCAGCGAGGCGATGCGGAACAGGAAGTCGAGCCGCTCGTCGGGCTCCTGGGCGATGTCGGTGCGACGGCGATAGACCTCGAGGAGCTCGGGGAACTTCTCGTCGCGCGTGAAGATCGCTTCGAGAGCCGCGAGGGCCGCGAGGTCATCGTTCTCGATCGCGAGCGCCTTGCGGTAGTACTCGACGGCCTTGTCGCTCTTGCCGAGCCGGTCCTCGTAGGACCGCGCGACCTTGGTCGCGAGCTCGTGCGCGAGCCGCGGCTCGAGTTCTCTCTCCCCTTTGCCGAGCGCTTGCTCGTACAGCTTCACCAGCCGCGTCCAGCCGTCCTCGATCAGCGGAGCGATCGCCTCGAGCTGCTCCTTCGCGGCCTCGGTCGACGCATCGACCTTGAACGCGCGGGCGTAGGCGTCGAACGCCTTCTCGGCGTCGAGCAGCTTCGTGCGCTGCAGCTCGCCGATGCGGAGCAACAGCGACGTCTTCCTGAGCACGTCCTTCTCGGCCGCGAGCTGGATCTCGTGGACGCCGACCAGCGGCCCCCACTCGGACAGCTGCTCGTAGATCGGCTCGAGAATGCCGGCGACATTGAGCTGGTTCGGATCGCCCGCGCGGAGGTGCACCTCGAGCGCGGCACGCCCGCGCTCGTGCGCCGGCATGATGTCGAGGATGTCGCGGTACGCGTCGATCGCGCCCTGCGGATCGGCGAGGTGTTGCTCCTTGACCTGACCGAGGCGGTACTTC
>JAYVLW010000913.1:0-2835 GCA_043759315.1 Myxococcales bacterium | reverse complement strand
GGCACGATCAAGGAGCACAAGGCCGTGCGCGAGGCCGTCGGCCTGTTCGATGTCTCGCACATGGGCGAGGCCGTGCTGCGCGGCCCCAACGCGCGCGCGCAGGTCGATCGGTTGACCTCGAACAACGTGGTCGCGGCGCCGCCCGGCAAGGCCGTGTACACGCTGCTCACGCGCCCCGATGGCGGCGTGGTCGACGACTGCATCTTCTACAAGAAGTCCGATGACGAGTACTTCGTCATCCTCAACGCGTCGAACACTAGCAAGGACCTCGAGTGGTTCCGCGAGCACGTGCAGGGGCCGTGCGACGTGGTCGACCTCTCGGACCAGACGGCGCTGATCGCCGTGCAGGGCCCGAAGGCCGTGGCCATGGTCGATGCGCTCGCCAGCGGCTCGCTCGCGCAGATGCCGAGCTTCACGTTCACCGACGCGGAGGTCGCCGGCGTCGCGTGCATGGTCGCGCGCACGGGCTACACCGGCGAGGACGGCTTCGAGCTCGCGTGCGACAACGCCGTGGCGCCGGCGCTGTGGTCCGCCCTGATGGAGGCTGCCACGCCGCTCGGCGGGCTGCCGGTGGGTCTTGGCGCGCGCGACTCGCTCCGCCTCGAGTCGAAGCTGCCGCTCTACGGCAACGACCTCGACGACGAGCACACGCCCCTCGAGGCCGGCCTCGGCTGGGCGGTGAAGCTCGACGGCCGCGAGTTCCTCGGCGCCCCGAAGCTGCGCGAGCAGAAGGCGAAGGGCGTCGAGCGCCAGCTCGTCGGCTTCACCATCGCCGCCGACCAGCGCGCGATCCCGCGCCACGGCTACGCGGTCACCGACAGCGGTGCGCGGATCGGCATCGTCACCAGCGGCGGCCCGGGCATCTCGGTGCCCGGCGCGATCGGGCTCGCCTACGTCCCGGCCGCGAAGGCCGCGCCAGGCACCCAGCTCACCATCGATTGCCGCGGCAAGGCCGTCCCAGCCACCGTCGTCTCCGGCAAGTTCTACAAGCGGAGCTAACCATCATGTCCACCTTCCCCACCGATCTCCGATACACGACCGACCACGAGTGGCTGCGCGCACAGGGCGCGAACTGGCGCGTCGGGATCACCCAGTTCGCCGTCGACTCGCTCGGCGACATCACGCTCGTCGACCTGCCCAAGGAAGGCGACCTCGTCACCAAGGGCCAGCGGTTCGGGACGATCGAGAGCGTCAAGAGCGTCTCCGATCTGTACGCGCCGGTCTCGGGCAAGGTGATCTCGATCAACCCCGCCCTCAAGGACTCGCCGGAGCTCGTCAACAGCGAGCCGTACGGCAAGGGCTGGATGATCGAGCTCGAGCCCACCGAGAAGAGCGAGCTCGACGAGCTGCTCGCGCCCGACGCGTACACGACGCACGTCGCCGCGCAGTGACCCCGCCCGGCGTGTGCGGGCACCGCACGTGACCACGCGGGCGGCCTGAGGCCAGTTGTTCCGGTTTCCCGGCTACTCGAGTGGCCGGACTTGTCGTCAGCAGGTTGCGCGAACCGGTCAGACCGCCGCGCCCGATAGTTTCGGGCACACGCGCTGCATTCCCATGGTCCATGCGTCATCCCCTCCTCGCCGCTGCGTTGTTCGCGACGTCCCTCGCCACGGTCGGTTGTACGGACGAGCTCGGTGGTGACGAGCTCGGGATCACCTGCGAGGGCAAGTGCGATGGCCTGTCGTCGGTCAAGGCGCTCGTCGCGGACGCGAAGAAGCTCGACCTCCAGGACCTGATCAACGTCGGCGCGGGATATGCGACCGATGGCCTCAACGATGCGCTCTCGGTCGGGAGCTACGCATCGCTGCGCCTCCAGCCCACCGAGCTGTACGCGCCGTCCGCGGTCGCGAGCGCCGACCTGACGCTGAAGAACCTCGACAACCTGGTCTCGGGCCTCGCGGCGAAGTACGGCGAGAGCGCGCTGACCACCGAGATCAACAAGGTACGCAGCGAGTACCTCGCGTCGAGCGGCAAGCGCGTGTACGCGGAGAGCGCGTTCACCATCGCGGCGAACCTCGGCCACAACTGGTCGTTCCCCACCAAGGGCTTCGGCCGCGATGCGAGCGGAAGCGTGACGCTCGGCTTCGATGCCGGCGGCGCGCTCGAGGCGCGCGTGATCACGGTGCACGACCGCGAGAACAGCGGCCTCGTCGGCGCCCCGCTCGCGGCGATCAAGACGGCGCGCGGGTTCGTGCTGCCGCGCTCGTACGCGGACGTCAAGGCGATGAAGCCCGGCGAGTCGTTCGCCCTCGCGGGCAAGGGCAAGCTCGGCCTCAACCTCGGCGCCGGCGTGCCGATCCTGATCGCGAACCCGACCTCGTGGCTGACCTACTCCCTGGTGCTCTCGGCCGGCATGCGCAGCGTGCTCGAGGGCGAGATGGACGTCCAGCTCGTCCACGCGCGCGGCGATCAGGTGGTGATCGACGTCGGCGTCCGGACGGCGACGCTCAAGGAAGCGTTCATCGCGCTGACCGACGGCTGGGGCATCTCCGGCCTCGTCCAGTCGAGCTTCGAGATCGCGGGCAAGACGGTCGACCTCGGCCGCCTGCTCGACAAGGCGCTGCAGACCAAGGTCGCCAGCAAGCTCTCGCTGATCAAGGCGCGCGCCGAGCGCACGAGCACGAAGATGCGGATGAGCGTGGCGCGGCTCCGCTTCGACCTCTCGGGTCCCGATCCGGAGGGTGGCCGCGAGGCGGCGCTGGCGCAGGCGCTCAAGGGCGACGTTCGGCTCGCGCAGGCGCTGGCCGCGCGCGGTGACTCCGGCGTGATCGCCGAGTTCGACATGACTCGCTCGGGCGCCTCGGCGATCTCGTACGCCGGCGTCGACGTCCTCGG